>JAQUJJ010000267.1 GCA_028681035.1 Candidatus Cloacimonadota bacterium | reverse complement strand
ATATCCGTGGTCAAATAGTGAAAACTCTGTGCAATACAGATATGCCCAAGGGCAGTAGTTACCTGGATTGGGATGGTAAAGATGAGAAAGGAAAAGCTTGTGCCAGCGGTGTGTATATCTTAAGAGCTCAGGCAAGTAAGAAATCTAAAACGATAAAAATACTCAAGATACAATGAAACCCTTGGTCTATTCCCTAAGGAGGATAGAATGAAAAAGCTGATATTCCTGACGCTGCTACTAATAGCTATTTTGCCGATGCTGGCCAGCCTGGCTTTTGATGAACAGGTGCCATTGTATGAGTTTTCAAATTACTTTCTGGGCCCACAAAGCACAGTATGTCCCAATGGGAATCAGGTCTTGCTGTTTATACAAAGCAAGCAGGGAATCCGGAACACCTATATGCAGCTATATTCACCGGAAAATCAGGCCTTGTGGGCAGAGCCAATCTTGATAGGCCACCGCTGGATATTTACTTTTAGCCTGGTCGTGAATCCTGACAATAGCATTGCCGTGGGCGGATTCGCTGCCGGTGATGCTTACAAATACATCCTGAATACCTACGACCAAACGGGCAATCTGATCCCAGAGCGCTCGAACATCGTTGTATATCGGGGCTTCTGCGGGTCATCAAATTCATGCAAGCTGATTAGCGATAATCTGGGCGGGTTTCATTTCAGTGCCAAGGGTGAATACCAGGGATATTATTACCAGCACATAGATGCCTTGGGAAACCTTGCCCATCCTGTGCAGGGGCTATCCCTGGAAGGGGCTGGTAGTTCGCACTTCCAAATGATTACTACAGAAGATCACGGAGCTTTGCTATCTGTACCTGCCTCTTCTACAGATTATGCTGCTCGTTTCAAATTTGTCAAGATCGGCTCTGACCATCAGATAAGCGGGAGTTTTCCCATCCCAAGCCTGGAGAGTTCTCCAGGTCAACTATCGTTCATAGGCGCAGATTTGAACTCATTTTATGCAGTTTGGAGGAGCATCTCAGGCTCTGCATCTTTTGTGTCTGCAAGCCGAATAAGCTATGCTGGGGAGAGTTTATGGGAAGTGGATTGTGCGTCTGATAGCAGTACTGTTAATGAATTGGAGGCTATAACCGTAAACAGCGGGGGGAATCTGATAGTTAATTATGTTGTCAGGACTGGCTATCCGGTATTTTATACATCTTATTTCCACGTGATCGATCCTTTGGGAAGCATCATGCACAGCCAGCTCACAGATCCGCAGCAGCCCAGCTCCTACTACAAATATTATAGATGTTTGGTGGCAGACAACGCAGGAGGTTGGTATTTGGTATCTGCGAGCAATTCTAATACAGTTATCATGCATAATATTGTGCAGCATTTCAATAGTGATTTCACATCATCGCCTGGTGTGGTACAGTTTGCAGACAATGTTGCATCTCCAGATCATAACACCTTGGCTGCACAGCTTTATGGAGATGAACTGAGACTTTGTTATCAAATAGATGAAGGCAATCAAGGCGGTATTTATGCCCAGAGCGTCGATAATCAGGCTAATCTCGGTTATCCGGTGCCCGGAGCTTGTTTGCAAGTGGCTATTACGGACAATGCTTACGGTATGAAATCCATCACTTTGCCGGGTGGGTCTTGTCTTTCTATGTGGCGACAGGGACGAAAGCCATATTCGTATAGGCATCAATTGAATTATAATATTGTTAGCCCAGAAGGTACTTGCCTGTTTCCTGCTGCTCAGTGTTTTCTGGAGCTTGCTGCGGGGGTTTATACTTTCCGATGTTTCCCAATCGGGGACTCGCAAGTGCTGATCGTATGGGCAATGGAAGCTGGCAGCACTTTCACATCCCGAGCTCAGCTAATGGATCTAACAGGAGCATACATGTGGGAGCCGGAAGGCAGACTCCTGTACACAGGCCCTGGTCAGCCTTTCTTTTCCATGCAAGATGAGGCCTTGTATATGGCGCGCTCCGCCAATACTGAGGTTCGTCTGCATCGCTATGTAAACGGAATTGCCTCCTGGCAGCCAGAGGGTATTCTGGCGGCAACGCAAAATCCCGGCTACTTGGGCGGCTTCCCGCGTATAGAAGCCTTAACCGGCAACAGATTATTCTGGTCTCAGAATGCCCACGAGAGCTTTCCGGAAATGAGCTTTATGAATATCATCGATGCTGAAGGCAATCTGCAGTATCCGGTGGAAGGACTGCCTATGGCACATTTGGGTAGCGTTTACTTCGGAATCAAGCTCATCCGCTCCTATTGGCAGGGAGATACCTTAATTTATGTCATGGCATATTACTATAGAGTGTGGGAATATGATGGCGGTCACAGCAGCGAGCCGTCCTGGCATTACTATCCCAGATACAAATTTCGGACTATCAATCCCGACGGCAGTCTGGAACCGGTATCTCCCACAGCGCAGGTTGTTCCAGCCGGCATCAATTGCCTTTTGGATGACGCTTATTATGTAGCGTCTGGCACCAATATTCAGAAATATGACCTAGAGTGCAACCTGCTCTGGGGCGTCCCCTTCAATCATAATACAAGAATAACAAATATGTGCGCTCTGCCTGATGGAAGAATCCTCATAACTTCCACAGGGAATCTAACTGGAGGCAGCGGCTTCTTATCTTACTATTTATTGCTGGATAGAGATGGCAATCTCGAAACTCCAGGAGATAGCCAGTGGGGAGTAGGAGATACCTCAGCTCTAATCCCTACCGAATACGGCGCTTATCTGATTTCGACCCCCTACAATGAGTCGAATATAGGCCAATACTGCGGAGTCCAGTACTATGCAGTAAATCCAATCAATAATGACGATCCACATATGAGTCCACCGGTGCAACTAATCAGCCAAAACTTCCCAAATCCCTTCAAAGATCAGACCCGTATATGCTTGAAACTGGATGAATCTGCTCTGGCGACCCTGAAGGTATATAATATCCGCGGTCAAATAGTGAAAACTCTGTGCAATACAGATATGCCCAAGGGCAACAGTTACCTGGACTGGGATGGTAAGGATGAGAAAGGAAAAGCTTGCGCCAGCGGTGTGTATATCTTAAGAGCGCAGGCAGACAGGAAATCCAAGACGATAAAAATACTCAAGATACGCTAAGATATAGCTTTGGGGCGGTCTCCTGATGCCTACCAATAGTAGGGGCGTTGGGCATAACGCCCGAAAACACTCCGTTGATCATAGTCCGGGGATTTGGGCTTTCACCGAAAGCCCCTGCACGCTTCAATTCAGTTTTAACATGTTTTCGACTCGAGCTGACTTGGGATTTCGAGTCAACTCGAGTCGAAAGCGTGTTAATATCAGATTGAAGGCTGGGCTGACAATTGGGGATTCAAGCGGCGTGCGATAGGCTAAAGAGCTTTTAGGCTTGGCAGTGCAGATCGGATATTTCACCACCGCAAGAGAGTGCAGAGTCTGGACAGTAGCTGCGAGCAAAGCTATATCCTGGCGATCTGCATCGTGAAATGGTCTTTTTCAGGGTTTTCAGGCAAGCTATTACTCCATTTATAAGCTCTTGATTAACAGGTTGTTACAGGTTTTCAGTTTGGAATAATATAATTTTTTCTTGACAGAAAGAGAGTGACAAAATCTTTTGATTGAACACGATCGAAAATGTGGTCCAGTAACTCAGTGGTAGAGTATCTCCCTTTTAAGGAGAGAGTCGACGGTTCAAGTCCGTCCTGGATCACCAAATATTTGCGACCCCTTCGTCTATCGGT
>JAQUJJ010000266.1 GCA_028681035.1 Candidatus Cloacimonadota bacterium | reverse complement strand
CCACTGGAAATACTGCAAGCCAACGTATTTCTTCGGCTGAATGATAAGAGCCGTATGAAGCGAGAGCTTCACGTACGGTTCTGTGAGGGGTTTGGGGTGAAACTCCCCTTACCTACTCGACAGCGGCTATAGCAGTGGGAAACGTTGCCGACAGCTGTTGAAGTCCATTCCGGCCTGCTATTAACGCTAACACTGAAATAATCGAAGCCGGATTGAACTCCAACGCGTTTCATGGTCCGTAGCGAAAATGTGCTTTCAGTCAAGTTAGATAGCAACCTACAGCTGCACAATGGATTGAGTGTTGCAGGTGAGGTTTTTTAGTAGCACCAGCAGGGACGGTGATGAGGATAAACTTTCTAAACCTTCTAAACCCTCTAAACCCTCTAAACCCTCTAAACTCTCTAAACCTTTTATGTAGGCGGAACGGAGTCCGCCACTAGTGCGCCAGTGAGCGATACATATCAGATAGGTGAAAGTCCTATTCAGAGTTACGTCATACTCTGTAGCTGAAGGTAACTGCGTCACCGCGAGGTGGGGTGGAGAGCAACCGGAAGCGAAAGACCAGTCCGTAGGATAACGAACTCGATTCGGCGTTATACATCGTCGAGCCTCCTAGTGTAAGGCTAAGACCAAAGTCAGCGACATATGCGAGGAGCAATGTCAACCAAACCCGATAAGCCTGCTTGGCTAAGAGACGTGTAAAAGCCAGAGCAGGGGTGTATGATGTGGTTGGAGATGGAATGGTAAAGAAGGTAAGTATCGTTAAGCTGGGAGACCTGCCAGTTGAATGAGAGACTGGCAGGAGTCAGAGTGCTCATAATAGTGATGATCCTTGGGACAACATAACCCAAGGGGAGCGAAGGGGCACAGGAAAACAGATTTTGAAAGGAAGACCAATGGAAGAACAACGAACGACAGTGCCGGAAACGGCTAAGCAAGTGCGAGAAATCCCGCCCCGATGGGACTGGGTAGAACCACTGGTATGGACTGACAAGATGCTGGCAGCCCTCGAAAAGGGGGTCAAAGGTGGAAAATGGTTCAGTCTGATTGACAAGGTGTACTATCTACCGAACCTTGAATCAGCCTGGAAACAAGTAGCAGCCAATCGCGGCAGTGCCGGTATTGACAACGTCAGTATCAAACACTATCGCAGGCATGCCGAACAACGTCTAAACCGAACCTCTGAGCTGCTCAAGCAGGATAAATATCAACCTGCCGGAGTAAAACGGGTCTGGATTGACAAACCCGGTAGCAAAGAGCAACGTCCTCTGGGAATACCAACCGTAACAGACAGAGTGGTACAAACGGCATTGCGAAATGTCATCGAACCAATCTTTGAGCAAGACTTCTGTGAATACAGCTATGGCTTTCGTCCGCACAGATCGTGTAAAGACGCCTTAAGAAGAGTCGATGGACTACTGAAGCAAGGCTCTAAATACGTGGTGGATGCAGACATCAAGGGATACTTTGATAGCATTCCTCAAGATAAGCTTATGCAATTGATAGAAGAAAAGATAGCCGACAGCCGCGTCCTAGCTTTACTGAGACAGTATCTCTCACAGAAAGTGATTGATACAGCAGCAAGCTGGACACCGGAAGCCGGAACACCTCAAGGAGCAGTGATAAGTCCTATCCTTGCCAATATTTATCTAAATCCACTGGATTGGATGATGCTGGACAAAGGATATGCAATGACTCGATATGCAGATGACTTTATCGTGATGTGCGAAACACGCGAAGAAGCCGAAAATGCGCTGGAATTGATTACTAACATTTCTCACTTGTGCAAGCCTCTATTAGACAAGAAGATAGCCAATATTAGTTCTTGACAAAAATACCTCGTATGTAATTGTGGCACTAAGAATAACACAAAATAACAACACGAGGTATCACAATGAAATATCTAAGAATAGCCCAAATTAGTCAAGTCAAATCTTCCAGCTTGGTGGAAAGTAATGCCAATTCTCTATTTAATCGTTTCCATCTCAGAGGAATACTCAGGGCTTGTGCTATTGATAAAGAGAAGGGGCATCCGGTTGAATATATGCTGTATATGATGCTGGTAATAATGCTTCAGGGGTCCAAGTCTGTATATTCCGGGATTTCCAGGTTGCAAGCCTCTAAGCTGAAAGCTCCTTTGAACAGGATGCTGAACAATGAACAGTATCATTGGCGGAATTTGCTTTACCGCATCGCGAAAGTCTTTATCAATTTATGTCCTACCCCACCGGGAAAGGTATCTGCTTTGATCATTGATGATACTGCCAAAGAGAAAACCGGTCGTAAAGTGGAGAATAGCTCCTGGTTTTATGATCACTGCCGCAAGGGTTACTTCATGGGCTATCAAGCCATTGTTGCCGCTCTTCATAATGGGGTGGTGGCCGTCCCCATAGACTTTGAACTGAAGATTGGAAAATCCAAGATCAAGCATGCCAAGAGGAGTCATTATCATAAAGGCACCCATACTGAACAAAGGGAAAGGATGGCAAAACAAAAAAAGACCAGGATCGCAGAATCATTCATCAAGCGTGCCTTACAGAGGGGTTTTGAGTTTCAGTATCTTTTGTGGGACAGTTGGTACAACAACAGTGACAGCTTACGGTTCATCTATGATAGGCTCCTTCCTAAAGGCATAAATCTCATAGCTATGATCAAGCGAAATAACCAAAAGTATCTCTATGATGGTAGCTATCTGACCGTAAAGGAACTGTATAAGAAGGCTGGCAAATGGCATAAGCATGCGTCCAGTGGCATAAGGTATAAATCGATTATTGTTGAGATTCTGGACAAGAAATCCGCAGTAAAACCTGAGTCACAGAGTGTATTAGGAAAAGTCAGGATGTGCTTCTTCAAGTATCCTGACCACAAGAATTTCCAAGCTGTCATCAGCACCAATTTGGAGCTTTCAGAGCTGGAGATTTTGGAGATCTACCTGCGCCGCTGGTCTATTGAAGTGGTCTTCAAGGATATCAAACAATACTTCGGTTACGATCAGAGCAAGTCCTCTAAATATGCACCCCAAATAGCCGACCTGACTATCAGATGCGTATTCTACAACATGTTCTGTGCCTTGAAGCACGATTATCCCGAAAAAACTACAGAACAGCTTGTCATTGAGTTCTATTGCGAAATGGAGGAAACATGGCTCGATATCTTGTGTGGCATCACCTTCCGCGATAAGACCAAAGCTCTTTTGAAACATGCTCTATCCCAGGGCTACGAAAGCATCAACCAGCTGCTAAATGATTATGAATCAGTCTTTAACAGATTTATGGAACTTCAATGGTATGATGACAAGATTGAGGAGCTGGATATTTCCAATATTCCGGAATATGGCTATCCTCAATTTATGAAACAGCTTGCATGAATTGGGTGTCCTCAGGGTACAGCATTTATCAATGACTTAGGTGTGAGAAACGTTAGTTGATTAAAACCTGGACACAAGGAGTAGGATTAACCCTGCATCCCACAAAGACCAAGATAATCAATGCTGACGAAGAAATCTTTGAGTTTCTGGGATACAAATTCAAGCAGGGGATGAAGTTCCCTACAGACAAGAGTATCAAGAAGTTCAGAGATAATATCCGAAAGCAAACCAGACGCAGCAATAGTAAAAGCTTGGAGCAAATTATCGCCAAGCTGAAACCCATACAAAGAGGCTGGTTCGAGTATTTCAAGCATTGCCACAGAAATACATTCCCGGATCAAGACAGATGGACAAGACGCAGATTGCGCAGCATACTGA
>JAQUJJ010000265.1 GCA_028681035.1 Candidatus Cloacimonadota bacterium | reverse complement strand
TAGAGTTATTACACTGGCGAACAGCAGCCCAAATGTAAAGCTCACTGCCAAAGGTCTCCATGCTTGCGCAGAAGGGTCGGTAGAAAACACCAGAGGCAGCATTCCCGCCACGGTTGTAGTAGTAGTTAGGATGATAGGACGCAAACGCACAGAACCGCTATTGATGATGGCATTCCAGCGATCTACACCCTTCTCGCGCTCTGCGTTGATGAAGTCTATCAGAATGATAGCATTGTTCACCACCACACCCGCTAAGGCTACCACCGATATCAGCGTGTTCAGTGAGAAAGGTAAGCTCGTAACTAATAAGCCAAATATTACACCAATAAAGGCGAAAGGAATGGTCAGCATTACAATAAGCGGCTGCACATAGCTCTTGAATTGAGAAGCCAAGATCGTGTAAATAAGCATTAAAGCAAGCGCAAAGAGCTGGAAGAGAGAAGCATAGCTTTTACGCTGTTCCTCTTGAACTCCGCCACTTTCAATAGTGTAGCCGGGGAAACGTTGCTCGAAATTGCTTAGCAAGCCTTCTTCGCCCTTTAGTTTATCTCCCATCAGGATACTATTCACTTCCGGAGGTGTTCTACGTTTTTCTCTGCCATTATCGTCGTAAGAGCTTACTGCTGCACTAACCGTTACTACTCGGTCTAAATCGCGGTGCTCGATTTTAGATAGCGAAGAAGTAATCTCAAAATCAGCCAGATCGCTGATGGCAATTAAGTCACCCGTGCGTGTCCTGATTTTGAGGTTTTTAAGGTTTTCCAGTTCTTCTGTGTAGCTATCTGCAAGTTTCACAATCAAAGGATATTCCTCCACGCCATCCCCACGATATTTGCCTACTTCGGTTCCAGTGGAGGCTGTCCTAATCGTGGAAGCAATCTGAGCGACAGTTAAGCCCGCAATGGATAAGGCATCATGATGAGGCACAATGCGCACTTCCATTTTGCCGTTGGCAAAACTATCGTCTATATCCGTAACACCGGGGATGCTCTTTAGATCTGCTTTCACGATATCGCTGATAAAAGCAAGGCGCTCCAAGCTTTCGCCCTTGATACGCAGCTCCACATCGTTGCCAACGGGAGGTCCGCTACGCCCCTGAGAAAACTTGTAGGAATACAAGCCGGGGAGTTTATCCAAAAACTGCCTGATGCTTTTACGGATGTCGTCATGCTTGAATTTCATTTCTTTCAACGGCACCAAGTCTATGTTTATCTGAGCGTTATTGGTGGCAAACTCGCGCTGAACTTCTCCGCCTTTGGCTCCCACGTTTCCCACCACGAACTCTATATCTTGCTTCTGTTTCATGTTTAAAATGAAATCCTCAGCTTGTGATACTACTTGCTCGGTTTCCTGCAATGTGCTGCCTACAGGTGTCTGAAGCTGTAGAGATATGCTCTGAGATGCTGGGGATGGGAAAAACTCGAAACCAATAGCACCGGATGCCAAAATCCCAAATGAGATAAGCAACAATAGAAAAACCGAACCCACTACCAGATAACGATGTTTTAAGCTCCAAGTAACTCCCTTGCGGTAGTATTTAACTAGGGGGGCTATCAGTGTGGTGCTACGGTCATGGTTGGCAGGGCTTTTCTTATCGAACTGAAATACGTTGTTGGGCAGCACCACCATGCTCTGGAACCATGAACCAAGCAAGGCAACAGACACCACTATCGGGAATACACCCAAGAACTTGCCCATAATCCCGCTTAACAGCAACAAAGGCATGAAGGCTGCTATCGTAGTAAGCGTGGAGGAAAACACAGGCGAAATCACCTGATCTACTCCCATCACAATTGCATCCCGACGGCAGTATCCTTCCTCCCCCAAACGATGGATGTTTTCCAGCACCACGATGGAATTATCCACCACCATGCCCACTACAATAATGAACCCAAAGATAGTAAGGTTGTTTAACGTAACGTCAAACAGAGGAATCACGATAAACGCAATAAAGATGGATAGGGGAATGCCAAAAGAAGCAAGCAAAGCATTACGCCAGCCAAGGAAAATAAACAAAGCTATGAAAACCAGCAGAATGCCAATTAAAGCATTCCTGCCGAGTGCATTGATGCCATTCTTCACGTCTATTGCTCCGTCGTTACGTACACTTACATCCAGCCCGGGAATACTCTTCTCAAAGCTATCAATATAGCTGCGCACTTCCTTCATAATCTTGATAATATTGCCCTCTCCCTTCTTGTAAAGGAAGATAGAGATGGATTCTGTGCCATTGAGTTTGGCTATAGATACGGGCTTTTCGAGAGTGTCCTTAACCGCAGCTATCTCAGATAAATGAATTGCTCTGCCACTGGCATCAGATTGCACGATTAGCGAAGCAAGCTCTTCCATAGAGTTAAACTCGCCCAAGGTGCGTACTAGGAATTCCACCTTGCCGAAACGAGCAGAACCGCCGGGAACATTCAGATTGCGTGTTCCCAAGGCAGTGGATAAGTCGCTAAGCGTTAAGCCATAAGCATCCAAACGGGCTTGATCTACATCCACCCAAACTTGTCGCTCACGTGCGCCAATTAAATCTACCTTGGAGATGTTGTCTATGTTAAGCAAGCCGTCTTTCAGGTTATCGGAGATTTCTCGCAATGCCATGGCAGAGAAATCCTCTCCACCTACCACCACCTGAGCAATGGGATTCACTTCCCGCATGTTCAGGCGAACTAGGATGGGGTCTAGGGCATCCTTGGGTAAGTCGCTTACTTTGTTAACTTCTCTGCTAACCCTATCAAAGGCATCTTCAGAGCTTACTTTCGTGGTGAACACAACACGTATCATCGCTCTGCCTTCTTCGGCTGTAGAGGTGATGTAATCTAAGTCTTCCACGTTGTTCAAGGCAAGCTCCAGCTTGCGTATAATTAGCTGTTCTATTTCAGCGGGGGATACACCGGGATAGGGAACAACCACAATGGTGCTGCCAAAATCTACGGCAGGGAACTCTTCTCTGGGCATGTTTACCATGGAGATTAAGCCAAAGACAAGAATCGCCAAGGTAAGCATATTTACCAGAATGGAGTATTTTAAGGAGGTTTCTGCTACTGATATCACTTGCCTCTCCTTACTGTTTTATGGTTACGAGGTTGCCATCCTCAAGGTTTTCGCTACCTGTTGTAACGATGCTTTCGCCCGCATCCACACCAGATAGTAACTCCACATTTTCGCCAATGATGCGCCCTAGGCTTACTTCACGCTTCTGCGCTTTATTATCCTGTCCGATTACGAACACATAGTTATTGTCAAATTCCTTCACGATATTGGTAATGGAGGTATAAAGTAGATTATTATAGCGGTTTGTAAGTATCTTAGCAGAGAGCACCATACCAGGAAGCAGGTTGCGTGCTTGGTTTATCTGGATTTCCACGGGGTAGGTGGCAGTATTCACCAAGGGACGTATCCCAAAGCCTCTAATCTGCCCGCTGAAAGTTTGTTCTATACCTTTATAGCTCAGCTCCACAGCCTGCCCCTTCTTTAGTTTACCTATGTTGCTTTCACCCACACCTGTTTTTAATATCAATGTACTGGCATCGGTAATAGTAGCTATTGCCTGCCCGGGGTTTATATACTGCCCCGAAGCAACCATCAGATTGGATATCACACCCCCCTCAGGAGCTACAAGGTAAGAATTAGCAAGGGCTAGCCGTGCCTGCTCTTTTGCAGCTTTAGCACCGTAAAACGCAGCTTTGGCTCCCTTGAAGGCAGATAAAGCTGTATTGTATTCTGCTTCAGAGATTAGGTTCT
>JAQUJJ010000086.1 GCA_028681035.1 Candidatus Cloacimonadota bacterium | reverse complement strand
CGACGCTCTTCCGATCTTAGATAATCGTTACCTCATCGGTAATGCCTCGCTAAGTTACACTCATAGCCAAAACCTGCGCTTTAGCAGCGGGATTAGTGCCGATACTAACGATAGCTATGAGGTTTTCTCGGCGATTGGCTATTTCTTTAACCTACGTTACGAGTTTATCCCCGAGTATTTCCTCTATACAGGCTACCAAAGCAACCAATACCAAGTGATTAAATCCACTTACAACGCTCCTTTGGGAGAGTTTTACAAAGCCTCCGCCACTGCCTATGTAAAGATAAGCTGCACCCTGTAACCTTTGTTTACTTACCTGGTTTCTTCCTTGCTGGAATTGCCCTATCATTGCCCACTCATTGTCCATGTGGAGGGCAATGGGTGGGCATTGATAGGGCAATGCTTGCAAGAGGAAGGGAATAATATCTAAATCTGGAGTATGTGTAAGTTAAGTCTGGAGTCGTTGTTCCAAATTAAGCCTGGAGTATGTGCAAGTTAAGTCTGGAGTCGTTGTCGCATTCACAAACTATACATTTTCCAGGTAGTTTAGCTGCGGCAAGGACTACAGCGATAGCATCACGCATATCTCAGATCCGCCGCACTTTTACCTTTTGGTGTAGTCCTTCCGGCAGCATAACCAGAGAATAGCATATAACAAGGGTATGCCGAAACGACTCCACACACCACACACTCCACATAGCCACACACCCCACTCACTCACTCACTCACTCCACATACACTACTAGCTAAGAGCTTTATGGCAATGCTCTACCAACTTCTTAGCTGCCATAGCAGCCTTTGTTGCGAAGCCCTTTCCTTCTCCTGCGAAGATTATCCCACGGGAGCTATTAATTATGATGTTAGGATGCTCTGGAGTGTCAATTGCATCCTTAAGTACTGCATCAAGATCGCCACCTTGTGCTCCCACGCCGGGAACCAAAAGTATCCTGCCCGGCAGCAGTGCACGCATGTCCTTCAGTTCAGAGCTTTGTGTAGCCCCAATTACGGCTCCAAGTTTCTCATTGGGATAGGCTTGCATCCACGAGGCAATTTTGGCAGCTAGACTGGATGGGTATGCCATACGCCTATCGCCGGTTTCTATGTACTTCAGAAAATCTACGGCAGAGGGATTGGATGTGAGGCACAGCGCAAAGGCAAACGCATTTGCTTGCTCCAGCACCGGCTGCATTACATCGGCACCCATCAAGGGATTAATCGTGATGGCATCCACAACCATGTTGTCGAAAAAAGCATTCACATAAGCCTGCATAGTGCTGCCAATATCACCCACCTTACAATCCAGAATTACAGGAATATCTGCGGGGATATGCTCCATGGTTAAGAACAAAGCATCCAAGCCCCGCATTCCATCAGTAAGATAAAAAGCCAGATTTGGCTTGTACGCAAGGGCATATTCGTAGGTGGCATCGATAATCTGACGGTTAAACTCCCAGATAGGGTTTTCACTTTCCAACACACATGCGGGTAAACGGCTGAATTCGGGATCAAGCCCTACACAGAGCAGGGACTTGGTATCCGTATAACGCTGTTGATACTTAGACCAGAACGATTTTAACACTGTCTTCTCCATCTGTTTCCTCTAGTGATACTTTAATAATTTCTTCTTTGGAGGTAGGAACGTTTTTACCTACGTAATCTGCTTTTATAGGCAATTCACGATGACCTCGGTCTATCAGCACCGCAAGCTGTATCTGCTTGGGACGCCCAAAATCCATAAGTGCGTCTATAGCAGCACGAACTGTGCGTCCTGTATATAGCACATCGTCCACCAACACCACAATGGCATCTTCCAAATCGAAACCGAGAGAAGTGCCTTTGATAACAGGCTGGTGAGCTATGGTGGACAAATCATCACGGTAAAGCGTGATATCCAGGATACCCACCGGGATTTCCTGATTGGATATCAGCTTTAGGTAATCTGATAACCTATCGGCAATTGGCACACCACGCGAACGGATACCTACAAGACGGATTTTCTCCAGTCCGCGGTTCTGCTCAATAATCTCGTGTGCCATACGCTGCAGGCTGCGTTCCATCTGGGCTTTATCCATAATCTGGCTTTTTGTCTGCATGGCAAAACTCCTTTATTCGGGTTTAATTACTGCTAATATATCACCTTTGGCTACATTCGCTCCGGCGGTAAATGGTGCGGCGACAAGAATGCCGTCCACGGGAGAGGGAATGTTGTTATACATCTTCATGGCTTCTAGAACTAACACGCTTTCGCCATGTTTAACTTTATCACCAATTTGCTTTTCGTATTTCACAAACATGCCGGGCATGGGCGAGGCAATCGGCGTGCCACCTTCCGCAGAAACTACAGGTGCAGCCTTTGCTGCGGGTGCTGCTTGTACAGCAGGAGCAGATTTTGCAGCTTGTGCAATCGGTGCAGCCACAACGGGTGCAGAGGCAGGACGGCTACTAATTACGCGGGGTGCACCACCTTTTTCTGATACTTCCACCAGGTAATAGGCATTATCCACAAATACATCAAACTGGCGTAAATCCTCTGGTTTTGCAGGTGCTTCCGGCTTTTCCACCAGCTTACCTGCTTTGGCTTTGGCACACAGTTCTGCTTCTTGTTTGGCTTCTTCGAGGGTTTTGGCTTTCATCTCTTCCGGCATCGGCTCTTTGCCGTATTTAATCTTCAGGAACTTCTTGCCGGTGAGGTTATAGAGGGCAACGATAAGCTCGTCGTCTATGTTCTTGGCAAGCCCTTCGCACTGAGTGTGAACTTCTGCCATGCCGGGTTCGATAACATCTCCGGGACGGCTGGTGATGGGCGTTTCGCCGCGGGGATAGCCAACCAACGCTTTCTTCTGCACTTCGGCATCTATCGGCAGGGTTGTTTTGCCATACAAGCCGTAGCATAGGTCTTTCACTTGCTCTGTGATGCGGGCATATTCGCCGGGCTTGGTATCGAAGAGGGCATTATTAACCGCTTGAATACCAACAATCTGACTGGTAGGAGTAACCAGCGGTATCTGCCCCAGTTCTTTGCGGACTTTGGGGATTTCTTTGAACACGTCATCAAGCTTGTCCAACTCTTCCATCTGGCGGAGCTGGTTAACCAAGTTAGAAAGCATGCCGCCGGGTGTTTGGTGAATGATAACGTCTGTATCGATAATGGAATACTTGGTGGTATCGGCAAAGCTAATGTATTTAGGGATGTCTATTTCCAGTTCCTTGCCTATCTTGTTCAGCAGCTTGATATCAAAACCTGTATCACGATTGGTGCCTAGCAGGCTATTCACCAAAGGCTCCACCGCAGGATGCGAAGTTCGGTATGCATAAGGAGCCATACAGGTATCGATAATATCCACGCCTGCTTCAATAGCCTTAAACAATGACAAATCTCCCATACCGGAAGTGAAGTGGGTATGCAGGTGAATGGGAACTTTCACGTTTTCTTTAAGTGCTCTCACCAGATTGTAGGCATCATAAGGTGCCACCAAACCAGCCATATCCTTGATGCAAATACTGTCTGCACCCATTTCCTGGAGCTGCTTGGCTTTATTCACATAATAATCTATGTTGTATATGTCGCCGCCCATGCGTTGCTCGGTAAGCGAGTAACAGATAGTCCCCTGGAAGTGCTTGTTGTTCTTCTTTATTATCTTCACAGCAGTGATGAAGTTACGGAAGTCGTTCAAGGCATCGAACACCCTGAAGATATCAATGCCATTATCGCAGGCACGCTGCACAAAGGCTTCCACAATGTCATCGGCATAATTCTGATAACCCACCAAGTTCTGTCCGCGCAGCAGCATGGAAAAAGGAGTCTTCTTGATGTGTTCTTTCAGGGTTTTAATACGTTCCCAAGGGTCTTCGCCGAGGTAGCGGTGCATGGTGTCGAAGGTTGCTCCGCCCCATACTTCCATGGAGTAAAAGCCCACTGCGTCCATTTCTTTGGCAACCCGAAGCATGTCTTCGGTACGTCCGCGAGTGGCGAAGAGGGATTGATGTCCGTCTCGGAAAGTAAGGTCTTGAATCTTTATCGGGTTAGCCGCTTTGGGGCGGTCTGCTTCATAGCGCATAGTGGTCATTTCTAGGATGCCATGTTTATCCATTGAGGTCTCCTTTTATCTGCTTCTTTTAATTATTCTGCGTTGCGTGATATCACGGTATTGCATGGTTAACTGTCTGCCATAGGCAGCGTAGGGATGGGGATAATTAGCCTGTAGGGGCGCAATATACTCGGGGGCAGTGTCCTCACTGTTTATCAGTGCCATTACTGCTGATACTGCGGCTATTTGTCTTTTATCTTTCATTATCATACTCCTTGTAGTGTCGCTCTCCAAAGCGATTCGTAGCATCGCTCTCTGAAGCGACAAGTAACATTGCTCCGCAGCGATTCGTAGCGTCGCTCTCTGAAGCGACAACATTGGTCGGATCGGAGTCCGAATCTACTTAAAAGGTCGGATCGGAGTCCGACCCTACGCAGGTATATTGCCATGTTTCTTGGGGGGTAGGCTTTCGCTTTTGGTGGAAAGGATTTCCAAAGCATCAATCAAGCGTTTGCGCGTTTCGGAGGGAAGGATAACAGCATCCACATAACCGCGTGCAGCAGCCTCGTAGGGATTGTTAAACTGTGTTTCATATATCTGAATCATTTCGGCACGCTTGGCAACTGGATCTTCTGCGGAGCTAATCTCTTTGCGGAAGATAACATTAGCGGCACCTTGAGCACCCATCACAGCTATCTCACTGGAGGGCCAGGCAAACACCATATCTGCGCCTAAATGCCTGCTACTCATAGCAATATAGCTGCCGCCATAATCCTTGCGAGTAACCACAGTTAGCTTGGGCACGGTTGCCTCGGCATAGCACCACAACAGCTTTGCGCCGTGGCGGATAATGCCGTTCCATTCCTGATGAGTGCCGGGAAGGTAGCCCGGAACATCCACAAAGGTAAGCAAGGGAATGTTGAATGCATCGCAGAAGCGGATGAAGCGAGTGGCTTTGTCCGAGGCGTCAATATCCAAACATCCTGCCAACACTTTGGGCTGGTTGGCAACGATGCCAATGGTGCGTCCGTTAAGTCTGCTAAAGCCCACAATCAGGTTTTGGGCATAGTAGTAATGAGGTTCAAAGAAGATGCCATCGTCCACAACGCTATGTATTACGTCGCGCATATCATAGCTCATTTTGGGGCTGTCCGGTATAATAGTATCCAGTTCGGGGCAGAGCCTCCAAGGATTATCTGTATTTTCGGGGCGAGGCGCATCCTCCATATTATTGGCAGGGAGGAAAGAAAGCAGGATTTTAATCTGGTCTATAGCGTCGGCATCGTTCTCACAGGCAAAGTGTGCGTTTCCGCTGCGGCTGTTGTGCGACATGGCACCACCCAAATCTTCCTGAGTGGTTTCTTCGCCGGTAACCGCACGGATAACGTCCGGACCCGTAATAAACATAAAGCTGGTGTTTTTTACCATGAACACAAAATCCGTCATCGCAGGAGAATACACTGCACCACCAGCGCAGGGTCCCATTATGGCGGTTATCTGAGGGATAACGCCGCTGGCACGAGAATTGCGGAAGAAGATGTCTCCATAACCTTTTAGGGCGTCCACACCTTCCTGAATACGTGCTCCGCCGGAATCCTGAATACCCACAATTGGCACTCCGCTTTTCAACGCCATATCCATCACTTTGCAAATCTTAGCGGCGTGCATTTCGCCAAGGCTTCCGCCCCGGGCAGTGAAATCCTGAGAGAAGGCAAAGATGTGGCGTCCATTCACCAAGCCATGCCCGGTGATCACGCCATCGGAGGGAATCTCAATCTTTTCCATGCCAAAGTTATCGCAACGATGTTGCATAAACATATCCAGTTCGCGGAATGTGCCTTCATCAAACAATAAATTAAGTCTTTCTCGGGCGGTTAATTTTCCGCCTTGTTTCTGTTTTTCAACAGCTTTAGCACCACCCATTTGCAGGGTTTTGGCTTCTTTATCCAGCAGTTTCTGGATGGCATCTTTGGTAGATAGCATCAGCTTTCCTCATTTATCTATCGTATTTAATTATCTCTTCCATACGCCAAACACATCTTTAGCTTATGCGCAATAAGTGATGGCAAGCGCACTAAAACCTTTCTGAGCCTTCATTATCTCCCCTTGGGCAGTATAAACTCTTAACCAATAACTATGATATTCCCACACTGTTAACTCTGTTTATTTTGTCAAATCATATTTGGATTAGCTAGAATCTACCCGCCCTTTTTTAGCAGAGCTCAATAAACAAGAACTAAATACAAATCCCCACAAAGCGCAAAAAAGCCTTGACTGGATATGCTAAACAAGGGAAAATGCGCAGTAAAAAAACAAGGGGATGAATTCGTGACCACACACCATGGTGAAACAAAAGTAAGTACGCTGATGAGCAAAGACTTCCTCATCCTGGAGCGGAACTGGACCATCGCCCAAGCACTGAACTATATCCGCAACAACACAAGCGAACCTAGAATCCTGTATTTCTACCTAAAAGATGAAGAACAACGACTTTGCGGAGTGGTCTCTACCAGATCACTGCTTACTGCTGATTTGGAAGCCCGGTTGATTGATATTGCTAATCCCAGAGTAAAAACCATCCCTGCATATGCGGAAGTAATGGACGTCCTCACGGATTTTGTGATTCATAAATACCTGGCAATGCCGATAGTGGATGAAGAAAAACACATGATCGGCATCATTGACGTAAGCGTCTTCACGGAAAACGTCTCCGACATCCTGGAGCGGGAGAAAGCGGACGAAGTATTCGAAACCATCGGGTTTCGTCTCTCTCAGATCAAGGGCGCATCACCATTGAAGGCATTTCGCGTTCGCTTCCCCTGGCTTATCGCTTCCATTGCAGGAGGACTTAGCTGCGCAGTAATGACTGCCCGCTATGAGATTGTGCTTGCTCAGGCTTTGATTCTTTCCTTCTTTCTCACTCTGGTGCTAGGCTTGGGAGAAAGCGTAAGTATGCAATCTATGACCGTAACCATCCAAGCTTTGCGTACTAGGAAGCCTTCGCTAAAATGGTTTGTTAGCGAGTTCATCAGAGAACTTGGCACCGCCATGCTGCTTGGCTTAGCCTGTGGCTTGGTGGTAGCCGCCACGGTGATATTATGGAAACATGACCTAGCTGCCGCTCTGGTGATTGGGGGATCACTGGTTCTAAGCCTCAGCACAGCTTGTTTGGTCGGGCTTAGCATCCCTACTCTGCTACACGCTCTGAAACTGGATCCCAAGATTGCCTCTGGTCCACTTGCACTAACTATCAGCGACCTTTTCACCATCGCTATCTATTTCAGTCTGGCAGGAGCAGTGCTGTAGCTTTTTGCCTCAGCCGCCTGTCTTCTGCCTGAAAGCCTATGTATTTGAAAGAGTGCATTGGGCTGCTAATCTCTGGGCTGCCAATCTCCGAATTGGCAGAGGCAGCGGAGCTGCCTAGATAGCATCGTCCCGATGCTGTGGCAAAACGGAGTTTGCCACCCCTGTCCATAGCGTAACATCACACGCCCCTTTGGATAGCCGACGTCCTCGTCGGCTCTTACTTACCAAACTCTGATACAAATACCCCCTCTTTAAAACAGCTTACTAAATCCAGCAGCTAGAACAAAATAGAGAACCATTGAAGCTCGGCAGGATGTATCCGACGGGGACGTCGGATATCCATATTGGGCTGCTAATCTCTGGGCTGCTAATCTCTGGGCTGCCAATCTCTGGGCTGCCAATCTCCGAATTGGCAGTGGCAGCGGAGCTGCCAAGATAGCATCCTCCGGATGCTGTGGCAAAGCGGAGTTTGCCCCCCCCCTGCAAGAGCATTGCCCATAGGGGTAACGCTGGCTTCAGCCGGTTGGTTCACTGGATTTATCCGGTTTTTGGAGGCAAATTAGACAGATTAGCACAGACTTTAGAACAAAGAGTATAACTAAAATCGGTAGAATAGCTATTCAACCGTTAAACATTACAAATTTGTTTTAAAGAATCCGTGTGAATCTGTTAAATCCGTCTCATCCGTGTTCCTATTACTTTATTGTGGGTATGCCTGCATAATTGGCACTTGACAAATTAAGATACCCTGCAAAAATAATCGGCAAAGCCATTGAAGACTTATAGAAATATTTAGGGAGTTACCATGAAAGTACTGGCAATCAATAGTAGCCCGCGTCCAGAGGGCAACACCAAAGCTTTATTGCAATTAGTTTGCAAAGAGCTGAATGACCAGGGGATAGACACAGAAATATATCAGTTGGGTGGTAAGCTGGTGCATGGATGCATGGCTTGCAGAAAGTGTTTTGAGAACCAAGACAGAAAGTGTGTAATCACCGGCGATTGCATGAACGAACTGATATCAAAAGTGTTTGAAGCTGACGGCTTGATAATCGGCTCTCCCACATATTTCAGCAATGTAACCACAGAACTGAAAGCCTTCATAGATCGCGCAGGATATGTAACCCTCGCCAATGGTAACCCCCTGAGACGCAAAGCGGGTGCAGCAGTTGTAGCCGTGCGCAGGGCAGGTAGCTTACCGACCTTCGATGCCATCAACCATTTCTACTTTATCACCCAGATGGTGATTCCCGGCTCCAGCTATTGGAACATTGGCATTGGCAGAGAACAGGGCGAAGTATTAAACGACGCAGAAGGCATTAGAACCATGGAAACTCTGGGCAAAAACATGGCATGGCTGATGCACAAGCTGAATGGGCTGCCAATCTCAGAAGTGTAAGGGTCGGCGGAAACAACAAAGAAAGCACTTGACAATGCAAGGGGTTGAAGATATTATGGATAAATCATATACATGGTGAGTGGAGGATAATATGACACTTTCAGATATACAAGAGATGAATCTGACGGCGTTTGATTTTGATAGTTATTCAAGGCAAAATGGAGATACATATTGGAGGGCAACTGAGCTGATGGAGCTATTAGGCTATGCCAATATGGGTACATTTAGGAAAGTAATAAGCAAAGCAATGATAGTGTGCAATAATCTGGATATAGATATAAACATGAACATCATCCAAATGAGAGATGAAAATGGCAGTCAGGACTATAAGCTATCCCGTTTTGCCTGCTATCTTTGTGCGATGAATGCTGATGTGCGCAAACCCAAGGTATCGCAGATTCAGGCATATTTTATAGCATATACAGAGGCATTTTCTCAATGGGTGGAGCATGAAAATGCCATAGAACGGGTGTATGTGCGGGGGGAGATTTCAGAGCATGAGAGGCAGGTATCTGGAATTGCAAAACAAAGGGGCGTTGAAACTTATGCCTACTTTCAAAATGCGGGCTATAGAGGCTTGTATAACATGAGCTTGGGCAAACTAAGAGAAATGAAGGGCATACCTGGTAAGCGAACACCCTTGGATTTTATGGGGACAACCGAATTAGCGGCAAATTTATTCAGGATTACGCAGACTGAGGAAAGGATTAAAAATCAGGACATTAAAGGACAAGCAGCATTGGAGAGGACAGCCGAGGTGGTGGGGAAAGATGTGCGGGACATTATGGTAAAAGATGGAGGGACTGCACCAGAACATTTACCAACGGCAGAGGACATCCGCCAAGTAAAGAAAAACATTAAACAAACGCATCGTAAGATGATAGATAAACCGAAAAAGAAGTAAGCATTTAGACAAAAATGGCAGACTAAACACCTGCTTTTACCAAAATAATCCTGCAAGTATGGAAGTTGCCGTAACATCACACGCCTCGTGTTATAACAAGCGGAAGACCATGTAATGGCGGAGAATAGGGCGAAGTATTAAACGACGCAGAAGGCATAAAAACAATGGAAACTCTGGGCAAAAACATGGCATGGTTGATGCACAAGCTGAATGGGCTGCCAATCTCCGAATTGGCAGGGGCAGCGGAGCTGCCATAGAAGCATCACCATAGATGCTGTGGCAAAGCGGAGTTTGCCTCCCCAAGCTGCGCAAGCCTATCGGCTTTTACGTGATTATATCAGTTTCATGTAAGTTTAATGTCTATTCTTTCGCCCAGAACAGTGGATAAGAGCGCATCTTGCTGAATTTTGGGGGAATCTAAATGAGGAAAGTGCAAATCATATCGACCTCAAACATGGGTAGTTTATTGCTATATAGTGTTTGTCTGTAACATCTAATCGATTTGAATCGTAGTCCATAAAACTCAGTTCGAATCCTGTAGGTACATGGCATTGTATGTCTCCTTTCAAATTGGGGTTGTTACAAAAGACAAGGAGAATATTTTTTACTCTCGGCATATTATCTCCGCATACATCGGCAATTAAACCGAGTATAGCCAGAATGTGTTTGTAAAGTAATGATTTATCTCCAGGGATTTTTTTTGGAATTGCAGATTGATCAAGTTCATTTAAATGGCATGGATATGACCCATTCTGCATAAAGTGCTTATACCAAAGCTCTATATAAGACTTAATCACTTCATGTCTTAGAAGTTGAGCATCTACCAAGTTGGTGCTTTTAACTTCACCATTGCTTTCCATCCATTTACTTTCGATTAAATACACAGTATCCTTGGCGATTATTATAGCATCAAATTCACCAAAACAGTTAGTCCCCCTTCCAAAGCTTGGACGATATAGAATATGGCAATTTTCAGGTTTTTCTGATTCACCAAGTTCTTTGAAAAGAGTGTCTACCCGATTCGTAATAGCATGAAGTGTCAATCCATCTTCTCCATAGCATAGTAGTTTCATAGTGTTTCCTTACAATTGTTTAGTTGTGTTAACTGTGGATATTAGCGTGAGTGAGGTTTGGCAATTACTCTCACTCACGCTAACAGTTGAATGTTAGCTCTTTAAATTCTAGTCTATCATTTACTGTACGCTACTTAGCTTGCTCAACGGTATAGTTAATCCAAGCAAAATGCAACTCTATGTTACCTATCTTTACGGGACCAATCAGCTTATCCTTTTCAATAGTATTATCAATGCAGAATAAAGACAAGAAGCTTTTAAAATCAAGATAATTATTTGAATTATTAGCAAAGGATTGGATGAGAACCAGTGCCTTGCTTACTTCTACCCTTTTTGCCTCTATAATTGCACTTGCAGTGCGATGAAATAGCTGTGTTCTCAGTTTACCAATTGTATTGTAGGGAGGGTTATCAATTACCTTTAACTCTAGTATTTTCTGTATCTCGGTTAATCGATAAGCCGCATTTTCTCCGCCATTTGCATTCTTTTTCTCTTCATACCATTTTTCAACTGTTTCATCAAATACCTCATTTGCTTTGGCTTCAACTATGATTACCCAATTATTGGTCTTAGTTGAGGCATAAATGTATAGGTCATTCTGAGAATTCCCTCCTTTTCCAGGCATTTGAACTTGATATTCTGGAAATATGAAGAGGGGTTTAATATCAGAATCGGGGAATATACTCCTTACTGAGGCAGGTATGTCGTTAGTCTGAAGCCATAGTTTTACTAGTTCTTTGGCTGATTTGCCATCAACCCAATGATTAATAGGGTGTGATAAAAGGTTTCTCCACTCGTCATGAGATTTGAGAGGTTGATAGTAGTTAGTTGGGATTGCTTTCATGATTCCTCCTTAAGAATCCTTGTTCTTGTTTATTGTGGTTTTGTCGTTATTCTCTGAGAGAGTCAATGATATGATGCTCACTATGTTAAAAGCACTCACATCAAATTGGCAGACAATCTCAGCGTAATCTGAATTGGCTAGCGGAAGCGTAAGAGCCTTAGGTATAACTGCAAACGCCATTGGTGTCATTTCTTTACTCAAATGTGTTTTCATCAGTTTGTCAGCAATAAAAAATGCTTCCGAGTATAGGTAGTTTTCTAAGGCAAAACAGGAAAAGTCTGTTGATTGCAGAATTGCCTCTATAAGTGATTGAGCCTCAACTGGTATCATAGCACATAGTTCCTCCACATCCTTGTCTTTTATTCCCATGGTCTTTAGCACGGTAGCATAGATATCCTTGGGTGCCCACTTAACGTAGTAACCCGCCGGCACTATTTGATAGTCTGTCATTTTCGCTTTTAAATGCTCTATCGCAGCTTGCATCTGTCCCTCAGGGAGGTGAACTTTGATTTGGCTGTTTCTATTGTTGAAACCAATCCTGATACCGCTGGTGAATTTCCTGAGAGAAATTATCACCAGTGCTTTTGTAGCCCAATTATATGGAACTTCAGGAAGCTCGCTGAGGATATCCAAATCTACACTGTCCGCTATCTTTAGCGTGTTGGAAATTAGCTGAGGGGGGAAGCTAAACAAGCCCTTCATCTCTTTTGCTGTCTTGAAGTAATACTCATTACTGGCAAAGCGTTTGGCTGCGGGATGAGTGAAACCTATACCTTTACGGATGCAGTTCAGCGCATCTATGGCAATAGAATCCTTGCGATGCATATAGTGGCAGTCATTAGTCAGCACCACTTGGGTTTTGTTATGATAAGTCAGATTAAGTAGTTTGTTCATAGCTATAGCTTCAGAGGGCAGACCGTGATTTTGAATCTCCAGATAGTATCTGTCTCCGAAGGTGGATTTATACCAGTTGATAGCGTTGATAGCATCCTCATCCCTATCTTCAAGTAGCAATGTGCAGACTTCTCCCCCCACGCTGAAAGAGAGGCAGATAATGCCTTCTGAGTGGAGTTGTAGCTGGGTCTTGGTTATTGTATGAGCATCGCTGTCATGTTTAACAGCTAGGGTTAGCAATCTTGATAAGTTGTAGAAACCAGTCAGGTTCTGTGCCAGTAAGATCACAGAAAATGCTCTGCTATCAGTGTTGTCATTCAGAACTGCTATCTCCAGCCCGATAACTGGTTTTATGCCTGCTTCCCTGCATTTTCGGCTAAAATATAAAGCTCCGGCTATGGAGTTTCTATCTGTAATAGCAACAGCAGGCATCTTTAGTGTTTTGGCTCGTTTCACCAAATCATCTATTATGCAGGCACCATCCAGCCAACTGTACTGGCTGTACACATGTAAATGCACGAAAGACATCCTACTCCCTCCTAAAAGCCTATGCTCTTACACAGACCCTTTGTCCAAGGCTTTTCCAAGTTTGCATA
The DNA here is from genome assembly GCA_028681035.1 of Candidatus Cloacimonadota bacterium. The sequence continues at coordinate 2,806 of JAQUJJ010000086.1, read as the reverse complement.
TTTAATTATATCTGTCAACAACAATTTCTGTGCTTTTCCCTTACGGGTTATCGCTTCCATGCAAGCATTCTTTACCACCAAGGCGATTTGTGCTCCGCTGAAACAGTATTCCATTGCGAGTAGATTAGTATCCAGCTCTTTGGCACCACTTATTTCTTGCCGCAGATACAAAGCCCAGAGCTTCCTGCGAGATGCATAATCCGGCATTTCGAACTTTAGTTTCAGATCGAACCTGCGGAAAAAAGCATCATCCATGTTTGTTTCCAGATTGGTAGTAAGTATTAGGATTCCGGTAAAACTCTCAAGTTCCTCCAGGATAATGCTCTGAATGGTATTCTCGGTAGTATCGCTGGCATCAGAACCCATCACACGGTTGTGAATTAGCTGATCTGCTTCATTAATCAGAAACACCGGAGCTTGCTTCAGTCCTGTGGACATCTCACGCATTTGCATAAAGGCTTGCTTAACCAGTTTCTCGGACTCACTGAAATACCTGTTGCGTAGCTGAGAAACATTCAACCCAATCAGTTGCCGATCCAGCTCGTTAGCAATCGCTCCGGCAGCAAAAGTTTTACCCGTTCCGGGAGCTCCGTAAAAAAGGATAACCATTCCGGATCTGCCTGTTATTGCGCTATCAGCAAACCCCCATTTGTCTAGGGATGCTTGTTGCTTGTTATTGCATTTATTGGTTATGAGAGATAGTATCTGCTTTTCATGGCGGGAGATAATCAGCTCCTCCAAGCTTTGTTTGGTTGCTAACACTTCAAAAGCAGGACTATTGGAAAGAAAGCCTTTCAGTGTCAGCTTCTTTTTTGTATTCTCAGCAGCAGATATCTTTTCCATCGTAGCGTCTCTTACAAACAGTTCGTTCTCGTTGGAGTTAAACTTAAGCGGATTTTTGCCTATTATTTCGTTGACCATAAGCTTTGCTGAAGAATCAATGAGTTTAAGGATTGACTGGCGGTCTTTGGGATTTTGAGCCATTGCCGAAACAAGGACATTTTCAGAGATGCGCTCTTCCCGTGAAGTTTGATAGTACAGAACAAGAATAAGCACTTGAGCTTGCAACTTGTTTAGTTCCTGAGACCTAATCAGCTTTCTGATACTAAGCTTTTCAGAAGACTGATTAATACGCTGACAGATGAGGTCTAAGCATATTATGGTTAGGCGTGGCTCAAGAGAAGTGCCATGCTGCCGAGAATGAAATCCGTATTCACCAAAAGTTTTGTGGCAGGTATCAAACATCAGCTTTACATCATGCAGAAAATCCCGGTCAGATTTCCATGTGTCGGCAAGCAATTGCTTAAGTTCAACTTTCAGGTTTCTACCTAAAATTAGCATGATTAGATTGGTGCTAAGAGTAAACCCTGCCGATTGAATTATAAGCGGATTTAGATAGTAGTCTCCAGATACAGGTTGGTCGAAGCTGATGATTTCTCTTTCGAGCAAGCTGGTAATGTAACCCAGACAATAGGTTACATTGCACGTGTCCATGTGAATGTGTTCGCAAACAACCATCCATGAACTTCCCCTGCCAATCTGTTGTAGATGCTTTTTCCAGAGACAAGTGATTGCCAGAACATCCTGATTGTGTAGTTTGTAGTGCCTAAAACTACGGTGATTGATAAATGCAGTAATATGCTGCGCTATATCGCTGTTTACAGGATAGGAGACAAAGTTGCTCTGGAAAGCTGCTTCTGTATCTTCACGGTTTTCTTCCTCTTGCTTATCTTGGTTTTTAAGCAGATTAATTACGTTCTGCAGAATTTCAACAGGTGCCTTACCTACATTTTGCATTTTAACCTCTCCCTAGTTGTCTTTTTTACAAAGCTTATCCCATGTTTCCAGGCGATTAAGGCTATAGTATTTTTGATAATCGGTCTTTTCATCCTTAATCATGGTGAGTATATCGCTAACTACTTCCTTGGTTTTCCGATTTTCAATTTCTGCCACATAGTTTTCGATATCCTGTGCTCCTATTTTCTTGTAACGGGAGGCAGTGGCAAAATAGTTCTTAACTCTTTCTTCGTTCTTGTACTGATTAGTAAGTGAGATTTGCATTCGCTGCTGATATACCCCATATCCGAATAGTTCCATAACTATTTTAACCATATAGCCAATCATCTGCTTGCGTTTCATGTTTAGTTCATTGTTGGCATCCAGCGGGAAGTGCTTGTGTAGCATAGAAGACAAGCTTTCTGCGGCAGTCCTGTCCATTTCAGTAGCAGTTATCATTTTGATAATACTATCACGGGAACTGATGATGTTCCAGATGTCTGTAGCTCCGAGCTTATCTTTATCTTCCAGAAGGAAAGACCTCAAACGAGGACTAAAGAGATGCAAGGGTATGGGATAGGCTGCGCTGATGATAAATGAGACATTGCCATCTGCATACATACTAGCTATGGCAGAATTTATCAGACCATTATCATCACCCTCAGCGTAGGCTTCTGCAGCTCTCATAATAACACTTAGTTGTGATTGAAACATAACGAACCTCCTTATAGTCTATTTAGGATAGACGTATATTGTGGATGCGTATTTTGTCAAGATATATTTTCTGAACCGCCTCTCTCCCTTATCCCATGGGAATTGTAGGCAGTGCGAAGGTATGGCAGGTAAAAATAAATCCCAATTCTGTCCCAGATTCCCAGATTTGTCCCCATTACACTATAGAGGTGTAAGGGGACAAGGGGTATGGAAAAGAGGGGAAAGGGGGTAGTGTGAACAACAGTAAAGAGTTAAGGGGAAAGGGGAGGTTTGACAAAAAAGGGTGTTTTTGGGATATGTTACGACAAGAGGTTTG
>JAQUJJ010000264.1 GCA_028681035.1 Candidatus Cloacimonadota bacterium | reverse complement strand
GAACAGTTCTTTCCAATAACAGCCCCTTTCTGCACATGGCAGAAATGCCAAATCTTGGTGCCTTCACCAATCTGCACGCCTTCATCCACATAACTGGACTCGTGTACGTAGTATTTCTTTTCTTCCATAAAAGTAACTCTATTTCAAATTATTATATAGTATCTCAATAGGATGCAAAGCCTTTACACCAGTCCCATCAAGTATCTGTTGTCGACAGGATGTTCCAGGGGCAGCAATAATGACTAGCTTTTGTTTATCTTCTGTTGCTTTGCGAACGGTCGGGAACAACACCATTTCGCCAATGGCTTTTGATGTCTCATAATGTTCTTTCTCATATCCAAACGATCCAGCCATACCGCAACAACCACTTGGAATCACATTCACTTTCACTCCTGGAATAAGCTTCAACATTTCTGCACACTTACCAACACCTATCAAAGATTTCTGGTGGCAATGCCCATGAAGATAGATCTCAGCATTAAGTTTGTTGAAAGCATCCTGAGTAATCCTTCCAGCCTCAACTTCTCTCATGATAAACTCATCAAACAGCAGACAATTCTTAGCCAGTTGCTTTGCGGTTTCTCTCATCTCCGCTGGCACGATGTCTGGATATTCATCACGGAAAGACAGTATACAAGAGGGTTCAATGCCTACTAATGGAGTTTCTTCATTCACTAAGCCGGATAACATCTGCACGTTCTTAGTAGCATACTTCTTCGCCAACTTCAGGCATCCTTTCGAGAATGCAGCACGCCCGCTCTCAACGTGCTTGGGAATTTCCACTTTGTATCCAAGTTTGATTAGCGACTTGGCAAAGGTCAGTCCTAAATCTGCTTCCTGATGATTGGTAAATTCGTCAGCAAACAGATAAACTTTGCGGCCTTCTGCGGGCTGTTTTTCTTTTGCCACCAGCTTCCGCATACTATAGCGGCTCAACTTGGGGATCTGTCGGTCAGTAGAGAACCGAACCATTTTCTTTATAACCCAAGCAGAAGGCTTCCACGTTGCAAAGAAGTTATATAGTGGCCGCATCATTGCGCCAAACTCTTCCATCTTTGCCATACGAGCCACCATCCAAGAGCGGAAGGGTGTTCCATGTCGGTCATATTTCTGTTGCAGGATCTCCGACCGTAACTTGGTCATATCCACATTGGACGGACATTCAGATAAGCAGCCTTTACATGCCAAGCAGCTATCCAGCACTTCTGACAGTTCCTTGATGTCAAATACGCTCTTGCCACCAACTACATCCTTGAATGCTTCGCTTTCAAATCCTCTTGTTAAGATCTCACGGAGTATATTTGCCCTTGCTCTTGTGGATTTTGTTTCGTCCTGTGACACCTTGTAGGCCGGACACATAGTACCGCCTATCAAGTTAGATTTCAAGCAGGCACCTGCACCATTACATTGCTCTATGGAGCACATCAAGGCGTGGGCTTGACTTCTTACCCCACTGGCTCCTTCAACCTTACATTCATCAAAGGCGGCACGCCAGTTATAGTATGTATTGTTTGAAAGAAGTTCTTCCTCAACCTTATATTTCTGTCCTACTTCAAAACGAAGCCATTCATCCATAGGTGGTGTGTCCACAATCTTGTTCATATTGAACACACCATCCGGGTCCCAGCAATGCTTTACTTCTCGCATTAACTGGTAAACCTCTTCACCATACATCAGAGGGATAAACTCTCCACGTAAACGTCCATCTCCGTGCTCTCCACTAAGGCTACCCTTGTGCTTGCGAACCAATTTGGCTGTTTCTTCTGCTATTTCACGGAACAGTTTCTTGCCTTCTGTAGTTTTGATATTAATGATAGGACGTAAATGCAATTCACCAGTACTGATGTGTCCGTAATAAACACAGGAAGTATGAAGACGTTCCAACATCTCACGGAAGTCCTTCATATAAGCTGGTAAACGCTCCGGTGCAACAGCTGTATCTTCAATCACGCCAATAGGCTTGGCATCACCCTTCATGCCGCTTAATACTCCAAGACCGGCTTTGCGTAAATCCCAGACCTTGGCTACATCTGAACCATATACTCGGGTATTGGTATATACCAGGCCAGATGCTTTTGCGTCTTCCTCAAAAGCGGCCGCTTTTGCATCTATCTCTTCTCTTGTATCTCCCCAGAATTCAGCAATCAGCAGAGCCGCAGGCATTCCATCTACAAAGAAAGAATTACGCTTCTGCTCAAGGTTCTGGAAACTTAGTTCCAGAATCTTGCCATCCATCAGTTCTACGGCTGCAGGCTTGTGCTTGAGTGCGATCAGATTTACCTCAAAACTTCCTTCGAGGGTATTGCAATGGGCACAAACGACCATCTTTTCTTTAGGTGGTAGCGGGTCAAGTGAGACTTTAATTTCAGTGATGAATGCCAGCGTTCCTTCAGAACCTGCAAGTAATTTACAAATTGCAAGACCAGGATCCTCTTCAACAATCTCTATGGCCTCATCAATGGCATATCCACAACTTCGACGTTGGAGGCTTTTATCAGGGTAATTATCCTCGATTAATTGACGTTTAGATTCATCTGCAGCCCACCCCTCTAACTGTTTAAGAATGCAATCAAGCAGTGGTATTGACTTACGGTATCCTAATTCTTTAAGCTTTTCCGTATCAAAATCAGAGCCATCTGATAATACACCTTTGCAGGCTATTACGTGATGCCTTGTACTCCCATATATCAAAGAATGAGTTCCGCAGGAGTTATTCCCAAACATACCACCTATGCAACAGCGATTGCTTGTAGAAGTTTCAGGGCTAAAATGAAGACCGTAAGGTTTGAATGCTATATTCAGTTCATCTCGTACTACACCTGGTTGAACCCATGCCCACTTCTCTTCCTGGTTGATTTCAAGGATCTTGTTCCAGCCTTTGATATCCATGACAATCCCCTTCCCCACTACTTGACCGGCAATGGATGTGCCAGCAGCACGGGGAAGCAAATGCGTTTTCCGTTGCTTAGCCTTTTTGATCAATGACACTACATCATCAACCGTTTCGGGGTATGCCACTCCTTGTGGCACCTCACGATAGGTGGAGGCGTCGGTGGAATACGCTATCCTATGGAGACTATCTGAATATATTTTAGGCATTTAAGTATTCTTGGATGGTTTCAAGAATATGTTCAGATGCATGCGAATCCCCAAAGAGCGGAGGGAATGTAGGGGCGGTACCAACAAGCTTATCGTATGCATTAATAATACGTTCTGTATCTGCATCAGCAATAATACCAGCGCCATGCTCAACAATTTCTACCCATTCAGTTTCCGGACGTAAAATGACACAAGGACGCTCAAAGAAAAAGGATTCCTTCTGTACCCCTCCGCTATCAGTCATAACTATTCTTGCATTCTTCTCCAAAACAATAATCTCAAAGAATGATGCTGGCGGAATAATCTTCACTCCTGGAGAACTAATGAGTTTGTCATATACATTCTTTGCAAGATTTTTATCAAGTAGATTCTTCGTTCTTGGATGCAAAGGTAAAACCAAAGTAATACCATCACGTTCGGTAATTGATAACAGTGAAGATATAATTGCTGTAAGGCGTACAGGATCATCCGTATTATTAGGCCGGTGAATTGTCGTGAGAATAAACTCTCCAGGCTTTACATTAAGCCTTGTTAGAATATCCGACTTTTGTTCCGCAAGCGATGCAAAGTACATACTATTGTCATACATCACATCTCCGCTATTCACGACCAAACGACCTTTGCCATTCTTAAACTTAGCTGGTGAATCAAAGAAGCC
>JAQUJJ010000263.1 GCA_028681035.1 Candidatus Cloacimonadota bacterium | reverse complement strand
GACAAGTGAAGTGAGTCATTGGGTTGATGATAGGAACAAACGAAATAGCAGTATTAATTGGCAGTTTACGACCAAAGACTCACGGGTAAAGCTGAAAAGGCTTTATCCGACATTTGATGATTGACGAAACACTAGGTCTTATCTACCATAAGCTATGCAGCAGGAGGGTAGCTGCAACCTGCTCTTTATCCGTGTAAATCCGTATGATCCGCACAATCCGTGTGACTATTCTTTTTTTGCTGCACGCACCAGCTGAAGCTGATGAAACGGCCGGTTGAAGCCAGCGTTACTTGCTAGCTGAATGCTGGAATTTTCGTTAAAAGCAAGTTAGCCAAGAGGCAAGCCTGCTTCTTTCATCTGAGGTAATACTTGATTTTGAGGCCGAAATCTCTGCCAGGAGCCGGAAAGCCATATTCACTCTGATAGTCTTGATCCAGGATATTGCTCAGGCTCAGTTCTGTTTCCAGATTCTTGTATGCGGCAGAGAGCGCCAGATCATGGGTAAAATACGCGGGCAGAGTGTGGAAGGTATCGATACTATCCAGAGATTCCCGTTTGCTGACCCAGTCCGATTGGGTTCTGAATTTCAGGCCATAAGGAAGCTGCACTGTATTTACGATCTGCGCGCTGTGTGGAGGGCTATCGCTGAGGGCATAGTTCCCAATGTAACTCAGGTGGGCATATTGCACGCTGGTCTCCCACTGTTTCAAGAGCTGTGCGGATAGCGAGAGCTCTCCCCCATAGCTTTGCACATGATAGATATTGGCATATTTCTCGAGCTTGAGATCGATGAGGTCACGCACGTCGTTATAATATACGCTAGCGTCCAGAAACAGGTTTTTGACGAGGTGGCGAGAATGCCCAAGTTCCAGCTTTTGAGCCCGTGATGCTTTCAGATCGGGATTGCCTTTTTGAGATGAAAAGAGCTGACGCATGGTAGGGATGGCGGAATTGATGCCATAGGAAAGCGAACTCACACTGCCACCGTCTGTTGTCCAATAAAAGGCTCCGCTTGGCTCCAGCAGGAGCTTGGTATCAGCACTTTGGCTGTGTCCGAAAAACGAGAGCCCAAGGCCAGCAGTATAGCTCAGCCGCTTGGCAAGTTCTTTCTGGTATTGTGAAAATATACTGCCTACCACGGCATGATTTGGCGTCCACTCTGGATAAGGACCATCATCCTTGCGATTCACCCTGCGAAATTCCGTCTTAGTACCCAGGCTCAAGATACCGGCTCCCCTATACTCAAAAGTGGGAGCAATGCCGATATTGAGGGAATAAAGCTGGGAGCGCAGGTCTGAAACCTGATGGTGGGGATCCCGGAAGCGCTCAAAAATATCCCCAGAACTATCAAAATAAAGCTGAGAGCGCAGATTGCTCTTCAGGCTGGTGAAATAATCCATACTCAGACTGGCCTTGGCACGATACCAATCCTCATAGATGCTGGTTTCACGGCTGTATATTGAAGAGGGAATCTCTTTGTAAGGGATATAGGAGATACCGGCATCAAAGGCCATTTCATGCAGATCATCCAACAGCCATTCGCTACCCAGATCTGCATGCCAGGCCTCTTGATAGCAGTGATTGCGCAGGACTCCGTTTTCAAAAGGAGTAGGACTAAAATCTTGTGACAAATGGTAAGGACGGCGTTCGTCCCGCGTAAGGCTGGCTTTGTAGCGAAAATCACCGAAGGATAAAGAGGAGGAAAGCCTTTGGGAATTCACCAGATTGCGGTGCAGATTGCTTTCGAAGCTGAGGATATGATCCTGTCTTTTACTGATCAAATTCACCACTCCGCCCATGGTGCCAGCGCCATAGAGACTGGAGGCAGGGCCTTTCACAATGCGGATTTCGGCGATATCATCGATGAGGATTTTGGAGATGTCCACATTGCCCCAATAGCCACTATTCAGCGGCCTGCCATCGATCATGATCAAGACTTCGTTTTTGCGGAAACCGCGGATTCGGAGGTTGCTTTCGTCCCTGGTGCCAGTGGTAATGCTGAGCCCAGGGCTTGCTTTTAAAGTTTCCGAGATGGGGATGGTATTTTCGGGGAGACGGATGCTCTCAACCCGGCCAATACTGGCCTGAGGGCTTTCTGCCACTACCCTCACTGGATGCAGGTGAAACTGCTTTAGAGAATCCGGGGGATTTGCAAAAATCAGCGTGGAGATAAGCCCCACGCTGATGAGCAAGAGTTTTTTCAATAGTCTGTGAGTACTGTAGATTCAAAGGCACCAAAGCTTTGTGGGAAATCAATCACCAGATCAGCTTTTTCGGGTAGCGCATTGCCATGAGGCCCGATGCCATTTTTGCCCGGCATATTCACCTGCATGGTAGCGATGAGCTTGAATTTCTTCATGCTGCCCTCCATCTCACTATTGAAGGTAGGGAAGGTAGTGCGTTCGCTGGTCAAAAGATAGTATCCATCAGCGATCTTCTCCGCGTCATAGGTCTTGCTGTAACCATCCACGGCAGAGACAGTAACTGTGCTGTAGCCATCATAGCCTTGCAGCAGATCACTCAGTTTGATGGCCTGTTCATCTTCATTATTCCAGTTTTCAACGGTATAAGTGGGAAGTGCGCCCAATTCCTGGGGTACACATTCATCCGCAGTACCACAAACGCCGATCTGACGATAAACCCGAATTTTGTCCGCATTCTTCACTTTGAAAGCTCCAGGAACGGTGTCTCCAGGGAACCAGGTGCGTTTGTTATCCGAGGGAACGAGGTAGCCGCTTTTGAAGGTATTCCACAATAGGTCATATCCGGCATTTACAGACCCACGGGGAGACCAGCCATCTGCGCCTACTATTTCATAGGCATACAAGCTACGGTAATCGGTGGTATCATTGGCAGCACCGGTGATTCCGATAGCATCGGCCATAGTGAAAAATTGATCCAGGGAGTAGCCCAGGATATCGACCTGTGTGCCATTGTCGTCATCATCACTACAGGCTGTGAAACTCAGCATCATGGCGAGTGCCACGAGCAGAACTAAGTACTTTTTCAAGGTATTAAACCTCCTTTTTATTTTGGAGGCAGACGGAGCTCTTCCGTAAGCCTTTCCAGCGGGAGGCATAGCCGTTTCCAGCTATACCCTATCGGTATTTACGCCTGCCTTATGCAAGGTTTAGCAATAAATACTCGGCTTTGAAGGCAAGCTAAAATGATCGGAATATTTGTCAAGTGTATGTTGCGCGATAGCTCTTGGGAGGGGGGAGACTGTTCAATTCCTCTCCCCAAGTCATGCCACTTTCTATTGCACTTTAAGGTGAATATTTAAGGCGAATAAGTGGACAAGCCTATTCCAATCCGTATTATCCAGGCCTAATACCTGCAAAGCGAGAACGAGGTGCTATTTTAGATATCAACTTGGGATAGAGGGGCTTAGCTGCTTAGTTTGAAAGAGAGTCTTTTTCATTCTGCAGATAAACCAGCATTCTTGGGTCATCCTTTCTCATTTCAGACTCTTGATCACATGTCTATATAGCCTTAATCAAGCGTTAATAATTAACGCTTGATTAAGGGTAGATAAAGATGTGATCGATGCCCTGGAAAGAGGAAGAAAGGATCAAATACATATGGATTTGCTATCTAACTTGATTTGATTGAAAACACATATTCGCTACGGACCCAAGAAAGGCGTGTCGAGTAGGTAAGGGGAGTTTCACCCCAAACCCCTCACAGAACCGTACGTGAAGCTCTCGCTTCATACGGCTCTTATCATTCAGCCGAAGAAATACGTTGGCTTGCAGTATTTCCAGTGGACAAAC
>JAQUJJ010000262.1 GCA_028681035.1 Candidatus Cloacimonadota bacterium | reverse complement strand
GTTCCGTTAATGTTGATTGTCAGATCCATATTTTATACTTAAGAAGCCAGTCCAAGCCTTCCACTTTTGACTGTTATTTTATTCAACATTTTTTCGAATTCGCGCTCATTCATATATTGATTACCGGTAATATACACATTGAACACCGTCCCCGCCCCTGCAGACCTTCCCCTGCTCAGCGGCACCACTGCTTCCGGACCGGCTTCTCCGATGAGTGCCAGTGTCGGCCGGGTAACAATGCCACCTTCGGCCAATGCCGGAATAGTTGGAATTGATATTGATTTCATTCCAAGCGTGCTTGCTCCTTTTGCCGCTATGCCATTGATTGATCGGATAATGCTATTAATTTGCTCTACCATCCAGTTTATAAAACCTTTAATTGTTGATTTTACGCCTTCTAAAACTCCAGATACCGTATTGCCGATTCCGTCCCATAAACCGCGCCAGAGAGCGCTCAGTGGCTCTGATATAGTTTTGAAAGACGTCTGAAGCCAGCTCCATAATCCGCCTATTATGGTTTTAAGCGTTCCACTTACCGTCTGGACTATAGAATTAATAGCCAGCCATGCAGCGTTCCATATCCCCACAATATCAATTCCCATGGAATTGAACGCCATAACCACGATTCCGGTAGCCAGCTGCGCGCCGAACTCAAAAATCATCTTGATTTTATCCCATATCTGGCCAAGAAAGTTTGCGATTCCAGTCCATATTTCCGTTGCCTTGGCGCTCACCAGATCTCAATGTTTAATGAGTTCCATGATGCCGTAGATCAGCCCGCCGATTATTGCGCCGCCAACAATATATGGAGCAAGAGATATGGCCGCCAGAGCGAGCCGTGCAAGTAGTTTTGGGATAACCGTGTCTATTAGCACCTGCATAGTAGGTACAAGCGCCCCGCCTATAGCGCCAGCTACAGCGTAAATTACACCCTGATGTTCTTTCAAGAAGTTAGTCAGTTCTCCAATTTTTCCAATCCATATCGACATCTGCGCTACTACTTCTTTGGCAAGAGGAAGCATCTGCTCTCCCTGGACCCTCAAAAATTCATTAAAAGTATCTTGCAGCGTACTCCATACACCCGCGAGCGTCTGGCTCTGGGCTTCCATTCCACCATAAAACCTACCGCCTTCGCTTGTTGCCGTCCTAAAAGCTTCAGTAACCATATCAGCAGAAATAGAACCTTTCTCCATCTCCTCTTTAAGCTGCGACATGCTTTTGCCGGTTTTCTCCGACATAATCTGTAGTGGATTGAACCCCTGCCCTACCATCTGAAGAAGATCCTGTCCCATCAGCTTGCCGCTTGCCTGAACCTGAGCAAATACCAAAGACAGCGATGCAAATTTTTCCTTATCTCCCATTGCAACATCACCTATCATTTTCACGTTCGGCATGACCTTTTCCACGTCCATCCCGAAAGACAAAAAAGTCTGCGCCGCCTTAGAAATGTCCGAGGTCTCGAAAGGAGTCTTGGCCGCAAAATCTTTCATTTTTGCAATGAAGCCCTGAGCTCTTTCTGCGGACCCGAGCATCGTCGTAAAAGCCGTCTGCGCTTGCTCTGCATCAGAGGCAGATTTGATAGCAGCAAGACCAACACCACTTGCAGCTGTGCCTACAATACCAAGACCGATGGCGAACTTTCTAGATGCTTCTGCTGCCGTAACTGTACCTCCGGCCATCTTTTGCAAGTTGCCAGAAAGTTTCTGCATCTCTGCCGTTGCCTCATCTTTGAGCTTTACGAGTATGCCTAACTCTGTTGTTGAAGACATATCTTTACAAAATTATTAAATAATGTTATTTCTGTAAGTGTTTGATTACTCATCCTTTCTCGCATCTTCCTCTGCTCTGAACATTTCAAACAATGTATCCACAAACCAACTGGGCTGATCTCTATATTCTTGATAAGTCCATTTCATTTCTCGGCATATAAGAGCTATAACCATTACATCAACCATCTCCGTCTTAAGTCCTGCGAAGTAGCGCTGCCAGAGATACTCTACTTCGCCTGGGGTAAATTTCCTGTCTGTATCTTATTTGCCTCTTCAAGAATTGCGTCATAATTGCCCACTCCATCTAAAATCCTTTCAAAAATGTTTTCAGCGGATCCGTCGAAAGAAACTACAGCTAACTTAATCAGCTCATCTTGAGCCTTTAACATAGTTTCTCCCGATATTTCACTATTAATCTGCTCCATTTTAGCGTTGTATTTTACATCTGCTGCAAAAATAGATTTAAGTTGATTTCGTTCCCGATCATTAAGGAAAGTCCTGATTTCTACTTCCTTTCCGTCCGGTGTATTAAACTTTTTCGTTTCTCTTTTCATATACTTTTTATAATTAATTTTAAAAAAATGATTCTAGGACTAGTTTCGTTTTTATTTCTTGCCTCCTTTCTGTCTCTTATTATTGGATTAATAAGCCCTAAACTCGCAAAGCTTCACAATAGGAAGGAAGTATTGAAGCTATTTGGCACGGCCACATTTATTTTCTTCTTTGTTCTCGTGTTGATAACTCCTCCGTCAAACAATACCGCGCCAACTACTCAGAAAGAAGAGCCTAAACAAGAAACAAACAGCCAAGCTATAGAGCAACCAAAGGTGGAAGAGACAAAAGTTGAAGAGCCTAAGGCAGAAGAGACTAAACCAAAGCAAGAAGATGAAACAAAAGCCAAACAGGAAACTGAGGAAAAAGCTAAGGATGTACCAGCCGAATATAAATCCGCCCTTAACAAAGCCGCTTCTTATGCCGACACAATGCACATGTCCAAGCAGGGTGTTTACGACCAATTAGTTTCAGAATATGGCGAGAAGTTTTCGGCAGCCGCCGCACAGTATGCAATAGACAATGTAAAAACCGACTGGAATGCAAGTGCGTTAGCCAAAGCAAAAAGCTATCAGAACACTATGAATATGTCGCCATCTGCTATTCATGATCAATTAACTTCTGAATATGGTGATAAATTTACTAAAGCAGAAGCAGACTATGCCCTTCAGCACCTTAATGATTAGTGATTTTCAAATCGAATAATCAAAGAACAAATTGCACTTAGGCCCCCGCATTGCAGGGGCCTTTTTCGTGCCTAGTAACTCGCCGTGTTATTGGTGCAAGTGATTGTAATCGACTTGCTGTCCGTGATCGAGTAGTGAGCTTTGAATGACAAAGATTGCTTCACGATTTCCCCAACCTTGAACGGCCGAGTGAGTTCCTTGAAGATAACCTTGGCAAGGTCAATCTTAATTTCCGGATTAGCGGCGGACCCGATAGTCACATCCGTATTCTTCAAATCAATCCTGACCGCCTTAGCTGTGCCTGCAAGCGCCGCAGTCTTGAAAGTCGCTTCATCCTGCCATACAGCCTCCAAATCGCCTTCAATGGTCAATCCCGATACCAAGAAATCGGTTGGAGCGACGCTCCCCAAGTTATAATCCTCTTCCAACTTCTTTCCGATCTTCAATTTCATACTCTTCACTACCACGGCAGTTGCGGCATCAAGTCCGGCCAGCGCGCTCGCAATCTTCAAAGAGAAATGCTGCGGCAAGAAATAGTTCTCGGTAGTGGTCACCGGAGTGAGTGTCGCTACCTCTCCCTTCTTCGCCTTCGCCTTGAGCGCGTACTCAAGGAATTTACCCTGCTCATAACTGAGTTCTAGGCTTTCGACGCATCCAAGAGCGTGTTTGTAATCTACGGCGCTCAGCGGGTCATCCAAGAACACTGAGAGCGACTGGTGTTGCGCTGATTGCGCTACAGTAATAACGTGATCCTTGATGGTAACGTCTGTG
>JAQUJJ010000261.1 GCA_028681035.1 Candidatus Cloacimonadota bacterium | reverse complement strand
TTTGAGCTAACCAAACCCAGTGCTTTCCCGGCTATTTTAAGCTGGCTCGAACAGCAAAATCTAATGGAGTTCAGGTTAACCCATGCGCTTTGAAGATCAGCGTCTGAGGCTGCTGGAAGACATTAAAGCAAGCGGCATCACAGATGCCGCAGTGCTCTCGGCCTTCAGCAAGATCCCGCGCGAAGATTATGTGCTGCCAGAATTCAAAGAATACGCCTATCGCAATAGGCCTTTGCCCATCAGCATGGAACAGACTATCTCTCAACCTTCGATGATCGCCATCATGATGAGCGAACTGAAGCTCAGCCCCCAGGACAGAGTCTTGGAAATAGGCACCGGAAGTGGATATCAGACAGCGCTTTTGGCCAGCATAGTACATGAAGTTTGTACAGTGGAATTGCATGATTCCTTGTCTCTTGGCGCTCAGAAAATCCTGAAAGCTGCCGGATTTAAGAACATCTATTACCGCATCGGAGATGGCTGGGCCGGCTGGGAAAAAGCCTATCCAGCCTATAAAGAATTTGATAAGATCATCGTTTCGGCCGCTGCATCAGAGGTCCCGTCCCGGCTTTGTGAGCAATTGGCAGAGGGCGGCATCATGGTGGTACCAGTAGGGGGAGGGCTCTCTCAGATCTTGCATATTATAGTACGTGAAGAGGGAACTCTCAAGACTCGTCAGGATTACCCCTGTGCATTTGTTCCTTTAGTCAAGAAAGTGAAGTGAGGAAAGACATGAAAACAAGTTGGCAATGGCTAAAATCCCTATTCAGCAAACCTCAAACCTACCTGAGATATCGGGCCTATCCCCTATTTGCAGAGCTGGGCTCTTATGATCTTTATCTTTTGGATGATCGTATGCACGAACGGAAATTCAAGATTGGTGAGATGATCTTCGAATTCGGCTACCCCGTGGAAGTGGTATATTTCATCAGATCAGGCGAGGTCGCGCAAAGTGGTGTGTACGGCAGTAATCAAGAAAGGACCATCTCTCACCCCCATCAATTGGGCCTCCTGGATATGTTTCACGGCGAGTACAGAAGCAGCACCGCTATCGCCAAAACCGAAGTGCTAATTGATGCCATATCCAGAGCTGACCTCTTGGATTATATGAAGGCCAGACCTCATTGCGGAGTCAAAATCCTGGAAGCTGTCTGTAAAGATTTTTCAAATATGATCTTTGCCATAGCAAAAGAGAGCTGATCATGAAGTGGGCAAAGGTTCTATTCTTTATCCTGATGGCCTTCATCGCTATAGCTGCCTTTATATTTTACAGCAAAGTCTTTGTTTACCTGATCGGAGCGGTGATCTTCAGCTACATTCTGGATCCGGCCGTGACCTGGCTGGAGCACAGGCGCATCCCCCGTTGGCTCAGCGTGCTTTTTGTATATCTCACAGTAGCCGGCTTGATCGCTTGGTTTACCAGCAGGATGATTCCGGATATCGTGGCACAGGCCAATAATCTCATCGCCATCCTCAGCCAGGAAGGTGGCATCAATAAGGATATTCTTTTAGAGGTTCCCTTTTTGCATGGCATCCACGAATATACCTTAAACCTTGATGCGCGAATTCCTGGATTAAACATAAGTAACGAGTTTACCAATATCCTGGATAATGCCACTGGCTTCCTGGCCAAATTGCCGAAAGTGCTATTGGACAACTATTCTATTATCATCGGGGCCGTATCTTTCATCGGGATGATCCCTCTGATCAGCTTTTTCCTCCTCAAAGACAAGCATAAACTCCGCAAAGGTGCGCTGAAGCTTAGTTCAAACCGCTATTTTGAGCTGGCCATCATCATTTTGGGCAAGATCGATAGCACTATAGGCACCTATCTGAGAGCCATGATCTTTGAGGTCGTAGCAGTCAGCATTATGGCCTCCATTGCCCTAAGCATTGTGGGAGTGAGCAATCCGATCTTGATCGGCATCACAGCAGGCCTGACCAATATTATCCCTTATTTTGGACCTTTTGTAGCCGGCGGTCTGGCCGTATTGACAGTTTTATTTGAAGGTGGTCCTTTGATAGCCATAGTCTATGCTGGCATTGCCATGTGGGCGGTGCAAGTGGTAGACAATAACATCGTATATCCGCTGGTAGTAGGCACCACGATCAATATGCATCCGCTCTTGGTCTTGCTCACAGTATTGGCCGGGGGATGGTATGGTGGGATCCTGTGGATGCTGATCTCAGTACCGCTGGCCTTCCTTACCTACACCTTGGTAAGCGTATTATACACCAATCTAAAAGAGTATAAAATCATATGAAGAGGACTCAATGAGCATATTAGATAAATGTTATACTTTCACCGATGCCCGCAAAGCCATGGCCTTGGGCTATTATCCCTATTTCCGGGAGATTAGCTCCGAACAAGATACCGAAGTGATCTGCAACGGCAAAAAGATGCTGATGATGGGCTCAAATAGCTATCTGGGACTCACCACTCATCCTCTGGTCATAGAAGCCGGAGTGGATGCCTTGAGAAAGTATGGCAGCGGCTGTGCTGGCTCCAGATTCCTCAATGGCACCCTGGATCTGCATCTGGAACTCGAAACAGAGCTGGCAGCTCTGGTAGGGAAAGAAGCCGCTCTGGCCTATCCCACCGGTTATCAGGCCAATCTGGGCTGCATTTCTGCGATGGTAGATAAAAACGAATTCATTGTAATAGATAAATACGACCATGCCTCGATCATCGATGGCTGCAAGCTTTCCGATGGCACCATGCTGCGCTACAATCACAATGACATGGCCTCTTTGGAGCGCTGCCTGCAGAAGATAGACGGCAAAGCCGCTCTGATCGTGGTGGATGGCATATTCTCCATGGAAGGTGATATTGCTTGCCTGCCTGAAATCGCCGCCCTCGCTAAGAAATATGACGCCAATCTGATGGTGGATGAAGCTCATTCTCTGGGAGTTTTGGGCGATAAAGGAGCAGGAGCTGCAGCGCATTTTGGCCTCACCAAAGAAACTGATTTCATCATGGGCACTTTCAGCAAATCGCTGGCCTCTGTGGGAGGATTCATCGCTGCGGATGAGCCTTTGATCCACTATCTGAAGCATAAATCCCGCGCGCTCATCTTTAGCGCTTCTCTGCCCCCGGCTTCCACCGCCAGCGTTCTCGCAGCCCTTAAAATCATGGAAGCAGAACCGGAAAGGATCGCCCAGCTTTGGGAAAACACAAATTATATGCTGGCAGAGTTCAAAGCCATGGGCTATGATACCGGAACCAGTTGTACGCCCGTAATCCCTCTGCATGTAGGAGATATGATGCATGCCTTTAATATGTGGGCCCGTCTGGGCGAAGAAGGCGTCTTCATCAATCCCATCATCCCGCCTGCAGTGCCGCCTAATAGCTGTTTGATCCGCTGCTCCTTTATGGCAACCCACACCAGAGCGCAGCTTGATATGGCTCTGGAAAAGTTCAGGATGATCGGCAAAGAGCTGAAGATTATCTGAAATGAAAACTGTCCTTGACAGGATGGAACAAAGTATTTAAGTGCCTAACACATGAAATATGTAACCAAAATACCCAAATATATGGAGGAATAATGGCAAGCAAGAGCAGTGCTGAATATTACAGCGATCTCAAAGCTATGTCTCCTATCCGCGCAATAGCAGAGACATTAATGAACAGTCATTTGGTGCGTAAAGTCAATATCCGGGAAGCTTATGAAATGGCAAAAAAGCAACCTGGGGTCACTATTACTGACCTGCCCATGTATCCGGAATTTGTCAAACTTCACAATCTACCCAAGGACGCTATGGTCCTGGACGATTGTCATGGAAA
>JAQUJJ010000260.1 GCA_028681035.1 Candidatus Cloacimonadota bacterium | reverse complement strand
TCTCCGATTATTGATTTAATTGATTTTGTTTCAAAATTTGGTTTATTGGTTTTACGAAGAACAATGCCAGTCATATGCTTTTTGCCGATTTCTATAGAGACAATCTGTCCAACGTGCAGTTGTTCTTTAGAAGAATACGTAAAAAATGCGCTATCTGCACGGACAATCTGATTTGGAGCCACCTCATAGTAGTTCATGATATCAGTATACCCGACTAGCGACTCATACTCGAACCGAAAGAGCAGGACAGATCAAAAATCAGTTTATAAATCATATTTTCTAACCCGTCCTTGAGGACTCTGAAGACTTGAAAGCTTAAAACAAGCTTATCAGGGTCGAACCCTGATAAGCTTGTTTTAAGTATTATTCATTATTCATTCCCGGGTCTCACCCTGGGAAGTTTGTTTTAAGTTATAACTAAGTTTAATGCTCAGGTAAGGGTCAATGTTGAGGCTAATTTTTCATTATTATAGTTTTATTTGTGGTACCCTTGGGTACTACCGGAAACTGCTTGCGCTTAATCGAGGGTGGCAATATAATCGTAAGCATGGTTAAAATGCGTTTAAAAGATCCTGGTCGTCTGATCGTGAGTTCATCGAACGGTTTTACCATTGTTGAGCTATTGGTAGTAATCGTCGTAATAGGCATCCTAGCAGCAATAACCATAATCTCCTACAGTGGCATTCGCCAAAAAGCTGACATAGCCACTCTACAATCAGACCTGAAAAATGCTTCAACCCAACTTGAATTAGATAAAGCTAAAGATGATTCGTATCCCGATAGTAAAGAAAGTGCGAACGATAATCAGGGGCTCAAAGCTAGCCCCATGACAGAATTAACTTACACTAGTAACAATAGTAGTTACTGTCTCGTTGCTACTATTAATGATTTAACCTACTATATTGATTCAAATACCAAACAAATCACTTCTGGAGCTTGTACACCAATTATTACCTGTGATGACTTGGATGGGTTTATTCTTGTGCCCGGTGATTCAACCTACGGCACAACTGATTTCTGCGTGATGGCATATGAAGCCAAAGCCGATGATAATGACGATGGAATTGGCGATACTACCCATGCTACAACTTACCATAGTACTTGGCCAGCCGATAGTTATCCAATATCCGAATCTCGCAAATTAGTTTCTACTCCGCAAGGCTGGCCTGTAGCGTTAATAGACCAAGATACCGCAAAAACCGTCGCAGAAAACTATACCAAAGATTGTGATATTGGTTGTCATCTTATTACTGAAGCCGAATGGATGACTATAGCTAAGAACGTTCTCAGTAACCCAGAAAACTGGAACAGTGGTGTAGTCGGCACAGGGTATGTCTATAGTGGGCACAATGACGCTGGTGGAAGCAGTGGAAGCCTTGCTGCTTTGCAGATTACTGATATTGATGATGGCTATAACGGTACAGGAAATTTTGCTGGCGACAATAGCGTAACAAACACTATGGTAGGTGACAGCCAGCGTCGCACTCTAGAACTTACTAACGGTGAAATTATATGGGATCTTGCAGGTAATGTCTGGGAGTGGACCAGTAATTCACAAACTGGCGGTTGGCCAGCAGGTATGTCTGGCTATAACTGGTACGAGTGGACATCTATTACATCGCAAGGGAGTCTTTTGGTTAATCCACGGCCTTCTGGTACTGGTATTGCAGGTTCTAACGTTTGGAACAGTGATAACGGTATCGGTGTGGCATATGGCGTTTCTAGCGACACGTCGCTTCGTGGCTTCTTGCGTGGAGGTGATAAGAGCAGCTACGAATATTGGGCGCCCGAGTACGGTACTGTGGGTGTTTTGACGTTATCTCTACATTACGCTCCGAGTCTTAGCCAAGCAAATACCGGGCTTCGTGTTGCTCGGTGATATCATAGATAATTACTTATATTTGGGTCCTTCAAGGATAAACCCATGATTCGCTTATATATTAAAGGAGTAAATATAAACAAGAACGTCCTTTTAAAAGGACGTTCTTGTTTATGATCGAGCCCTATATTTACAGTTTTGAATGGTCGCTTGCGCCAAACCGGTGTTGGGCGATATAATCACAAGCATGATTAAAATGCGATTAAATAATCAAGGTTTCACAATCCTTCGACTACGCTCAGGTCGTCAGACCCTGAGTTTATCGAAGGGCTTTCACCATCATCGAACTCCTCGTAGTAATATGTGTAATCGGCATCCTAGCCACCATAACCATAGCCGCTTACACTAACATAAATCGAAAAGCTATCGTAGCCTCTTTAAAAACAGACTTAAAAAATTCATCCCAACTACTAAAACTATATCGTGTAGAAAATGATGTCTACCCAAATAGCATCGATGACATCACAAAATGCCCAACATCTCCAGTGCCAGATACTAAATACTGCCTAAAACCAAGTGTCGATACTACATTTGCCTATACAGGTGGTAATCAATCATTCACAGTAACTGCAACCAAAAGCGATATATCTTGGCAGATAAACGAGAATGGTGAGCTTACTGAGATAGCCCCACTAACCGCCATAGCCGCCATTACAGGCACAACCACAGTTGGCTCAGTTCTAACCGCCGGAGCCCTAACTCCATCAGGCGCCACCGCCTCCTATCAATGGCAAAGCTCCACAACCTCAAACGGCACATACACTAACATCTCTGGTGCTACATCAAGCACTTATACATTAGTATCTAGTGATCTTAACAAATACCTTAAGGTAGTAGCTACTGGAACAGGTACTTACAATAGCACTCAAACCTCCGCTGCTTCTGCACAAATTGCTCCAATTTCACTAACTTCCATAGCCGCCATTACAGGCACAACTACAGTCGGTTCAGTTCTCACCGCTGGAGCCCTAGCTCCATCTGGTGCAACAGCGTCTTATCAATGGCAAAGCGCCACGACAGCTGGCGGTACTTATACTAATATATCTGGCGCTACAGGTAGTACCTACATGTTAGTGTCTGGTGATGGAGGCAAATACCTCAAAGTAGTAGCTACAGGTACAGGTAACTACAGCGGTAGCCAAATCTCTGCTGCCTCTTCACACAGATTGTCCCAATTCCACTAACCGCCATAGCTGCCATTACAGGTACAACTCAAGTCTCTCAAACATTAACTGCCGGTGCTTTAACCCCAGCCGCAGCTACAGTTACATACCAATGGCAAAGCGCCACTACTGCTGGTGGAACTTATACTAATATATCTGGGGCTACATCAAGCACGTATGCAATATCTCCAAGCCAAATAGGTAAATACTTCAAAGTAGTTGCCACAGCTTCAGGTAGCTACTCTGGTACGGCAACTAGCACAGCATCATCACAAGTCGCAGCTAACGCAAACTGGCTAACCATCGGCACTCAAACCTGGGCTAAATACAACCTCAATGCAGGCACTATGATAACTGGTACGACCGAACAAACCAACAACTCAACCTTAGAAAAATATTGCTACAGCAACACTGAATCAAACTGCACAACCTATGGCGGCCTATATCAATGGGACGAAGTCATGCAATACGTAACTACCGAAGGCACTCAGGGTATGTGTCCAGCAGGTTCACATGTACCATCAGATAATGATTGGAAGATACTTGAAATGCAACTTGGTATGACACAAGCTCAAGCCGATGCAACTGACTGGCGTGGCACCGATCAAGGTACTCGGCTCAAATCTAGTGGTTCTTCAGGATTGAATATGTTGCTTGCTGGCTACCGAGACACAAGTAGTTCATTTATTTATCTGTCGTCGGTTACTACTTTGTGGACTAGCTCCGAGGCTAGTACTCATGCCTGGAACCGTGGCTTGC
>JAQUJJ010000259.1 GCA_028681035.1 Candidatus Cloacimonadota bacterium | reverse complement strand
CTATGCCCGAAGATCTCGTTCATTTATCTTATTTAAAGCGTTTGGTTTCCACGATCTTCATAATTTGTTTGTTGCCAATCCAGACTTTTTCGCTGGTTTCCACATTCACGAGCTGCATATCTACCTGGTAGTATTTGGCTTTGGTGCGATCGACACTGTCCATAATGGTCTTCACCGAGCCTTGCAACATAAAGTCCGCACCCAGCTCTTGAGCCATGCGCTTTGCAGTCTCTTCTGAGGCAAAATATTGCTGATCCGCACGCTCATCCCGCAGCTCATCCCGCTCTTCCTGGGAAGAGACAAAGCGAATCGTATTGCTATTGATCAATTCACGGGAAATGTCAGACACGAAGGTGCCCATCTCGATGTGCTCGCTGGAAAGGTTGCGCATCATGCCAATCACCACCACCGGCATACGTCCGGTTTCCTTGGAAAAGCTGCTCAGCCAAGGGCGGGCGGCTACGTCCCGAATCATTTCTTCAGCCACCAAACGGCTGTCTGTGGCATTCCATTTTCCACTCAGATCCACGGTAGTTTCCGGGGAAATTCTTTTTACCTTCACGCTGGGTCCACAACCCATAAGCAGTAAAGCGGTTACAGTCAGAACAACGATCAATACTCTCTTCATCTTTCCTCCATCCTTTCTCAGGACAATTATTAAGTTATTTATAATGTAATTCATTCTGCTACGAATACGATATTCTTTAAAACTTAAAGGGGCAAAGCTGATATTTTGTCAATGACTTTCTGCAATAACGGGGATTTATGCTGAAACAGTAGCGCAGCGCGCCGTTTCTGCGGAACCGTAATTGATAGAAACTTCGTTCTTCCATATGCTTTAGAGCAGGTCAAGATAGTCACGATAACCACTTTCGGATGTTCTTCCAGCAGCCAATCAAATCCCGGGTTTGTTTGGCATCAGGATGATTTTCCTCCTTTCGAAGCGGGGCTGCCAAGCCTGAGCTGAACAAATGCAGAGCAGCTGTCTGAATGTGCCGAAGTATCAATTGCCGAGTACAGAATGAGTGAGGCACGATCTTTCGACCGTGCCCCAATTCTCATTTTGTGATACCTTAGAAAACCTTTTACAGAGAGGCTTTAAGGCAGCCTATAGTCATATGACACTATTTCATCAAGAGCATTTTTTTGATCGTGCGCTCAGAGTTGTTGGTCAATTCATAGTAATAGATACCGCTGGTGCATACTTGACCCTTGGAATCCTTGCCATCCCATGTCGCCTTGTGGTACCCGAGGGATTGATGGGTGTTTACCAGAGTTTTCACGATCTGTCCTTTAGTATTATAAATATCCAAACGTACTGTCCCATCCTCAGGAATATCATATGAGATTGTTGTATTGGGATTAAAGGGATTGGGATAGTTTTGTTGGAGAAGGGTGGTGGAGCCCAATAGAGCATCGTTTCCATAACCTCTGCCATCGGTCATATCGATAGTATCACCCATACCGCCAGATCTTACATTTATGCTCACCGGAACCCAGAAGCCCAAGGTTGTATAATAACCACCATAAAATGGAACCACCCCGGCCGTTGATTGGTGAGACAGGTCTGGCCCTGCTGTATTGCCATGCACTGTGTTGCCAACAAAGCAGTTATCTAGGTGCTCAGTCCTTAAATGCCTTGATACACCAACTGCAGTATTGGCATAACGAACACCCCAAGGTTCAGAACTATAAATAATCTTGTTATCCATAATCCTATTATTCGTCATTTCCACGTAATTGGACCCAGCTCCAGGCTGATCAACCCATGTTCCAGCTCTTTGGAACATGATTGTGGACCTATAAGGCCATTCGCATGGCTCCATATCCCTATCGGAGATTTTGGTTACATTATCATAAATCTCGCATGAGTCAATTGTTATGCCTATCATCCCACCAGAACAGTTGTGTCTCCATACCAGTGCAGCAGCATTGCCAAGGCAATTTCTATTGAAAAGTGGATGACCCTCATACATAAATGAATAGTTGTTGAAGATATTACAGCGGGTAATCTCCGATGCTCCTCCGGCTATATAGATGCCTGCACCTCTGGGTCCATTAAGGTGATTATCTGGATCATGAGAGTCAGGAGGATATTCATCGCCTATAAAATATAGGGCATTGTCGTGTATTTTGGTATCTTCTATAGTGTAATTAGTATACTCACCGTAGATACCTCCTCCCCAAAAAGCGTAATTTTTGAATATATCACACCACTTGACGGATACGTACTGTTCAATGGCGTGATCGCCTGCAGCATAAATGCCACCTCCGCTAGACCAGTTGTTTCTGGGGTTTCCAGGTTCACGCATTTTACCTGTGCCCTCGACGATGCTCAGACCCCAAATGTGAATTGGAGCATCGCAGTAATAGATTTGAATGGTTGGTTCACTTATGCCTAATCCTCCGCTAATCATCGTTTGTTCGATCACTTCAGTATTGCCCATTTCTGGCTCAAAGGTGCTGCGTAGAGTTAATTCTTGACCGAAATGATCTAATAAAAGATTCTCGAAATACGTTCCAGGATATATGAGAATCGTATCCACGTCCCTATCTTCTTCTGCTACTAATAAAGCCGCTCGGATGGAAGGGAATGGATTTTCAATGCTTCCATTCGGATTATTGGACATCGAGTTGATATCTACATGAATGGTATAAGCCAAACATGTAGCAGATAAACAAAACACCAGTAAAAAGCACAGTGCGCTTTTACCATTTGTAGACCTAGATAGGTCTACATGCCACCAACGATCATTTTTTGTGATCATCTTTCTTGTCTCCTTTTATTTATTGGGGTTCAACAAACAAGTAACAAAAAGGCACAGATAGCGGTTTCTCAAAACGGATCAACCAAATTTAACAATAAACTATTAAATTAGATAACCTCGCTTCCGGTTACATACGATTTTACTATCCAAATCTTGTCAAGTAAAAAAAAATAAGTTCTATCTCCTGCTTTTCGAGACTGCTCAAAACTAAGAACCATATCAGACCGTTTCACATGTAGTCTTTGAGAAAAGCAGTTCAATATATTTTCAGATTAAGGGCGGGCTTAGTTCCCAAGATTCCATTAAAGCGGGACTTATCCATACTTGTTGCTTTACGTGCTCTCAAAAATCACATGCCCAAGGTTGTAGTAGCCTTCTGCATAGTTTACGGTCGAGATGTCGTGGAAATAAGAGGATTTTTACCACGGCATCTGCACATCATCATTATAGCAAGTAGTAGGGTAAGATAATCTTGACAGCAGTATATCTAAACCTAACAGCCTATTATACTGGGAAATAGAATCGTTTGAGCATAGATAAATATCACAAAACGAAAATGCAATATAATAACTTAATATTTTGGAGAATGCCTGCAACACATGAGCCGCCAACCCAAACGATATCTCGAATAAACAGCGTGATGTGGTCCCCACTTTCCCTCTCTATCCACTTATCTTTGCCTCTTTATAATATATTTTACTTGCCAGAATCAAAGCAATCAGAGATATTGTAATAAAGACAAAATGCTGGAGGAAAAAAATGGTATCTTTATATCTTGTATTGTTCTTCGCTGCTCTGGTGGTGATCATCATCGCCCGCGGCGTAATCGTAGTTCGGCAAGCCGAAGTAGTAATCATCGAACGTCTGGGAAAGTACTATAAGACTCTGCCCAGTGGACTTCACATCATCATCCCCATCTTTGATAAAACGCGTTCCATTCACTGGCGCTATAACAAAGCCGATTACCGCGGTCAGGTGGTGGTGGTACAAAAAGAGGAAAATCGCATCGATATGCGGGAAAATGTGTATGATTTCCCCCG
>JAQUJJ010000258.1 GCA_028681035.1 Candidatus Cloacimonadota bacterium | reverse complement strand
CCTGCTATTTCCGCTTTTCAAGTGCGGGAGATACGCTGGCCACTGCTTTCTGGCCAGTTGATCCGGATAGTCCATATCATCAAGCTGAGGCCTATGATCTGGCTCTGATGGATAATGGCAATATCCTGATTGCCTGTAAATTGCACTCTTTTAACTGCTCTATCTTGGAAATCAATCCGGATGGCACGCTTGTTAACCGATTTGATTTACCGGGAGAATACCATCCTTCTAATGTTGCTATGTGCAGAGAATCCAACAATGCATCATACATTATAGCTTATGCAATGGGTGAGTTTTCCGATCGTAGCATTCACGTTGATAGATTTGAAATCGGAGTGTTTGAACCTCTCTTTAGCATATCCGGAAGTGATTTGACAAGAGTAAACTCAATGATATTGGGGACAGATAATATATATTTATGCGGGAGATTGAGTGTTAATGGCTCTTTACTAAGTTTGACCTACAGCGGAGTATTAAACTGGTCATGGGAACAACCGGGATACAATTCTAGCTCAGTGGAGCAATATGGCTCTGCATCGGCAGCGTTACTTGCACTCGACAGTGACAATTGTATCTATTGGGCTTGGGGCTCCCGTGAATCACAGGTAATAACCAAGCTCTTGCCCAATGGGCAATTGCCAATAGAGGATGAGGTCCAGACTCCTCCTGTAAACACAATATCGGCATATCCAAACCCGATGAAAGATGAAGTCACAATCAAAATCAAACAGGATGTTCAAAGTCCTAGCACTGATAACAGCATTGATATCTTCAATATCAAGGGTCAGTTAATACGCTCTCTAGAACTGACGAAAGGTGAAACTGTATGGGACGGTAAAGACAGCGGGGGAAAACCCTGTCCCAAAGGGATATATCTGCTCCGCTACCAATATGGCAGAGGCCAAATAACTAAAATATGCAAAACCCGTTAGGAGGAAAAAATGAAAAGAACTTTTATTACGCTCATCAGTCTGTTTTTCGGTATGTTGTGTTATGCACAATCAGGTTATATCAGCACGATATCGTTAGACGTATATATGAGGTTTATACCAAGATCAGTGTATATATGCTCTGATAATAGCATCGTGATCGTAGGAGATGGAGATTTTTATGAAGAGATGTCCCATTTTTGGGATTACGGACCATTGATAATAAAACTTGACCCTCAAGGAAATTTATTGTGGCATTGGAGGTCTTATTACGGCCAAGGTGACAACATTATAGGTACTGGAATAGACGAAGACGATGGGGTGCATTTTATTCTGGGCAATCCTGCCCATTATGTAACTGGACTTATTGACACAAACGGATCATTTACGCAGAATGAAAATCAATCGTTTGCGAGCAACGGAAGTTCTTCATATTTCAGCAAGGCTATTCGCATGCCCAGTGGGGAAATATTGGCCTGCGGGAGAATTCGTGAGCCTCAGAACTATGAGTTTAGTGCTGCTTTTTTTAGGATGAGTGCACTTGGTGATTCTTTAGCTGCCAGTTATTATCCCCCAGATACCCTAAATAGCACTCTGGATATTACCGGGCGAAACATGGTGCAAAAAGACGATAATTCTGTCTATATTGCCTGCTATCTGGGTTCTGGTGATTTGAGTATTTTGCATGCAGATCTGGATGGAGCAATCATTAACCGATACGACATTAGTGGCTCCAGCCAATACTTTGGCATGTCGATGTTTTGTAATTCCGATTCATTGATGGTGTTTACGGTAGAAGCTATTGACCTAAACTTCAGCACGATTTTAAGTACTATTGATGCAATGGGAGACTTGCAGTCCTACAGTATTGGATCCGATTTCTACGGAATTTGCTCAGTGGCATCCACACCAGATTATTTTGTTTTGTTTGGAAGTCATCAAGGGGCAAGAGCCAAACTGTTAAAATATGATTATAGCCTCCAAAATATCTGGTCTGTGAATTACAATGAGATTTCTCTGTGGTCTTACGATCATTTTTATAAGCATAATACAGATATTCTAAAATTTGATCAACAAGGCTGCATTTACTTTGTTGGAATTGTAAACTCTACGGATATCGCTGTAATGAAGCTTTTACCTAATGGACAAGTGCCAAACCTGGACGAAATCCAAGCCACAACTTCATCTCCTATCATAGCTTATCCAAATCCCGCACAAAACTCTGTTACCATTGAGCTGGGACCCGGCGAGCTCCATAAAGCTCCAGGCAACTGTATCGAGATATTCAATATCAAGGGGCAGAAAGTTAGAAGTATCTCAATGAGTAACGCAGCCAGTCCTATCGCTCAGATAGTGTGGGATAGGCAGGATAATGCAGGCAAGAGGTGTCCCACAGGAGTATATCTGATTCGTGAAACAAACAATCCACAGAATACCAAAAAAATAACCCTGGTAAAATAGGAGATTATCATGAAAAAAGTAATTCTTTTCGCCCTTTGCATTATGTTGGGAAGTCTTTTATTAGCCCAAACAACGGTTTCTCGCACCGTAACTATTGATTCGTTAACCTTAGAAGACACAAGAAGCTCAACAAACTCATCAAGCGAATATTGGGATGCATTTTTAAATGGATTGCGATCAAGCACTACTGAAGCAGAGTACTTAGATCCACCTCCACCAGAACCAATACGGTATGTTCCTGGTCCAGACTATAATATGATCACGGATTCTGCATATCTATTGAAAAATGCAATTTTTGGAAGTTCCCAACTGACAAATCTTGAAACCATAAACTTAAAAATTGCTTCAATTACCGATGATCTCTCTCTATTGTCAGCATCTTTTACAGACACATTGGTTGAATGTACAGATAGAGCACTTAAGTTGGGCTATCTTGCCATAAACGCTTCGATGCTATATGATTGTTTGTATCATTATTATCAAAACATGGACACATCCAATCCTTATTACGCTCCTTATGATGGGAACTTGGATAAATTGAAGAACGTCATGTTAATGTGCATAGATTTAATGATGAGTACCGAAACATATTATGAGTCCATATTCGATATTCCAAGCAGTTCATATTTGAAATACAAACACGGGTATTGGGCGTCCAATTTTCCGAAAAGTCCCCACCCTGTGTATCCTGGGTTCAGCTTAATTCAGTATAGATTATCGATGTATGGCGCATTAGGATTGACTTCATTGTTGCTGTCTGCGACCGACTCCAGTATTGAAGACGAAATGTTAGACATTGTATCATATGTTGACAGTATGCTGGTTACATCAGAAATACCATTAACCTTCTCAGATGAGTATAAGAAAGCTGGCATGTTGGCTTTTCATACTTCAAATAGCGGAGCATATTTTGAGAGTTTGGGCTACTTGGGATTCCTCATGGAACATTTGTCCCCATACTTTGTGGCCAGAAAAAGGTTATCAGTTAGTAGCGTAAATTACTTCGATAATCCATATATAGTATCATGGATCAGTGACCTGACGCAGAAAGTGTCGCCCACAGGAGAAGACTGGGTATATAATGATTCTAAGTACTTACGTAAGATAAACGCTTGCGTTGCATATGCTTTCTATCAGAACACGACCGACAGCCAAAACATTAACAATAAATGCTCGTGGTACATCCGTACAAAAAGGGACTGGCTAACAACAACGCCGCTATTACTGCAAGGTTGGATGGATAGTTACTTTTATGTTTTGTACTTTTCAGACCCTTATAAATTCCCCAAGATGTTAAATTGCAATGACATACCAAATGTGATCAGTGAGGGGTCATGGTCGAATTCCGAGTTTTCAGTTCTTACGGCATTGCCTGATGTGCCCGCAGTTGATAGTGCAGTGTACCGATCAAAACCAACCATGC
>JAQUJJ010000085.1 GCA_028681035.1 Candidatus Cloacimonadota bacterium | reverse complement strand
TGTAAACGGCAAGGAATACACCAAAGGCTTTGAAAATTACGGGCTTGCAGACCCCAGTCCGCCTCTTCCTCCGCGCATTATTCACGAGCACCACTTAGCAGAAAACGTGCCTGATTTCGTTTCAATGAACCCGTGGTACGAAGAATACAGAGTAACTATTCCGGGAGATAGCACCGCCGTGCGCGAGGTGTTTAACCGCGACTGGTTTGGACCTGTTAAAGTTCCAATGAAACAGTACTTTGTGATGGGCGACAACCGTGACGTGAGCGAAGATAGCCGTTATTGGGGCTTTCTGGAGCGCAGATACATTACCGGTACTCCCTGGCTGATTTTCTGGAGCAAAGGTATAGAGTTCAACAAGCTCTTTGACGAGCCTCATATCCGATGGAACAGGATTTTCCACCACCCCCATTAAGCCTGTATATCCATATTCCCTTTTGCCTTTCCAGATGCGGATATTGCAGCTTTTTCTCGTTGCCCTTCAGCAAGAGTGCAATAGCGGAATATCTTGTCTTTCTGCACAAGGAAAAAGCACTATATTCCGATTTACTTTGCACTCCGCTAACAAGCGTTTACTTTGGTGGAGGCAGCCCTTCGCTGCTAAGCGCAGAGCAGATAAATAAGCTTTGTCAAGGTTTACAGCTAAGCTCAGATACCGAAATAACCCTGGAAATCAACCCCATCCAGATTAATCCTGCTTTTTTAGCCGCACTAAAAACCACCCCTGTTAACAGACTTTCCATTGGTTTGCAAAGCATGCAGGATGCGGATTTAGTGTGGATGGATAGACGCCATCATGCAGAGCAAATGGCAGATAAAATGAAGCTGTGCAGAGATTACGGCTACGATAACATCTCGCTGGATTTGATCTATGGCTTGCCGGGGTCTTCAATAGCTGCCCTTCAGCTCAATCTGGATGCCTATCTGGCACTAAATCCAGAGCATATCTCCTGCTACCTGCTTAGTTTGGACGAAGATTGCGCCAAGCATGAAGATGCAGCCAATCTACCCGATGAAGACCTGCAGTTTGCCCAGTACGAACTAATCCGCCACACCCTTGTGGATAGCGGCTGGCAGCACTACGAAATCTCCAATTTTGCCAAAGCAGGCAAGGCATCAAAGCATAACCTTTGCTATTGGCAGAGTAACAACTATCTGGCTTTGGGTGCCTCCGCAGCGGGTTGGATTACCCCCATACGTTACGAGAACGATGCCAATCTGACGGAATATTACCGCAAGATTGATGCGAAGGTGCTGTATCCCAATAAGCAAATATGCACCGCCCAGCGTATGATGGAAGACTTCCTGATGATGGGCATGCGCCTGATTGAGGGCATAGATATTAATGAATTTAAGCATCGTTTTGGCAAAGATATAGACAGCATTTACGGCGAACGCATCCAACGCTTAACAAAATTAGCCATGCTAAATATAAGAGATAATCGACTCTCACTCACGAAAGCTGCGCTCTTTGTTTCCAACAGCGTGATAGGAGAGCTAATCCTTTGAATTTGCATGCATTGCGCACCTTGCTCTCCCCTTTAATACAAGATACCGAGTTTGCCGCTAAGACCTATTTTGCGGGGGGCTGCGTTCGGGATTATCTATGTTTAAATCGCTTTGGCAGGTCTCTCACTCAACCTGTGAAGGGAGATGTGGATATCACGGTGGAGATAGAGCATGGCGGAATAAAGCTGGCTGAGTTTTTGCTGCCAGTTTTACAAGGTTCAGATTTTCAAACCTTTCCAGAATTTGGCACCGCAAAGATGCGCTACAAGAACATTGTGCTGGAGTTTGTTGCCACCCGCAAGGAAATATACAACAATAACAGCAGATACCCTAAGACCAGCTTTGGAACATTGCAGGATGACGTGCTGCGGCGTGATTTCACCATCAATGCGCTTTTGATGGAGATTATGACGGGTGAGATTATTGACCTCACTGGTTTGGGGGTTAGCGACTTGGAAAACAGGATAATCCGCACAGTGGGAGACCCGCTGCTGAAATTCAGGGAAGACCCCTTGCGTATGCTGCGTGCCTTGCGTTTTGTCTTGCGTTTTGATTATTGCATCGAGGCGGAGACACACTCTGCCATGGTTATACAGGCGAAAAACATCAACCGCCTTTCAAAAACAAGTATTAGAAATGAGTTTGCTAAAATGCTTAGCTGCAATTCTCTCATTGACATCCAACAAGAAATAATCGCTTTGGGCTGGGACGATTGCCCGAAACTACAGTTTTTCGACCACTCTGTGTAGCTCTTGTTTGTCTGGAACCTTGCCTCCGCTACCGATAATGAAAGCGAGTCTGGAGTTCATATCGTCGATACGAGTTATGAGATGTTACCATCTTTGCAGGCGATATGGACTTTACATGAAAGCGATTTGTGTCTGGAGTCCTTTGTGCCTATGCTATTTATGTGTCTATCTATAACTTAACGGCACACTGGACTTCAGGACACACTTTCATTATCGGTAGCGAAGGCAAGGCTTCAGTCAAGTACAGCGTCATCTGCTCTGGGTTGTTGAAGTCCAAATTGCCTGTAAGATATTGATAAGTATAAAGATAGTAATGGCTCTTTGAACTTTAAAAAACACAGTGCTTTCATTTATGGGGGCATGCCACTTTATTGTAGCAGAATCAGCTTCTTAACAGATTTTGTTGATTGTGTTTTCAGTTGGTAAAAGTAGATACCAGCAGGTAACTCGTTAGTATTAAGTGTTATAGTGTTTGCTCCAGGCTGTAATGGGTATTTTGCAAGGCACTGCCCGCGTAGGTTGAAAACAGAAACATATCCTGTTTCAGCATTGGCTATCTTGGCATTAATGCTGATTGGTTTTCCCGGTAATGCAGGATTTGGCCATGCATTGGAAAGATAAGATGATTCCGCAAGCTGGGGTATTGTTTCATCTATAACGGCTGTCCCATCTGGAGAGAGCTTGGCAGTATATATATCAAATCCTGCCGAAGTAAACTGGAAAGCACCAAAATTGGCGATTCCAGAAAAAACTCCCTGGAGATAGATGTTACAGTTTGCATCTAGGGCGACTCCTCTACCGGAATCATTGCTAGGACTTCCTGCTTGCACTGCCCATATCCAGTTGCCTGCGGTATCCAGTTTGGCGGCAAAAATATCAGTCAATCCGTAGCCGATTAAGGACAGAGTTCCCAAATCAATAGTGTTTTTATAAAATCCGGTAAGGTAAGTATTTCCCCTGGTATCCACAGCAATATCCTGTCCGGTATCAGAGCTGGTTCCCCCTGCTCTAACAGCCCAAAGCCAATTGCCGCTGCCATCAATCTTGCCAACAAAAGCATCTTGCCACCCGCTACTGGTAAAAGTGGAAGAGCCAAAAGTGGCAGTTCCATAGAACTCACCGGTAACATAGGCATTACCCATTACATCCGCGACAATACTAAAGGCAGTATCTCCATAGGAGGAATCGCCACCGCCATTTGCCAGCCAAATCCAATCTCCGTCAGTATCAAGTTTGGCAGCAAAAACGTCATTAGTTCCAATGCAGGTTGCCGTTAGGCTTCCAAAGGTGCCAGTATATCGGAAAGTACCCGTTAAATAGACATTGCCATTAGTATCCACATCAATGCCATAAGCATAATCCATATTGGGGCTACCGGCTTGTTCTGCCCATTGCCAGTTGCCATCTGTATCCAGCTTGGCAACGAAGATGTCAGAGAATCCATAGCTGGTAAGTGAGGTTTCCCCAAAAGCAGAGGTTGCCCCAAAGTAACCGGTAATATAAGCATTTCCGGTAGCATCCACATCAATTCCGTATGCCTTGTCTTCTGCGGAACTTCCAGCATTTACTGCCCATTGCCATACACCGTCATTATTTAGCTTAGCAGCAAAAATGTCTGTACCTCCATTGCTGGTTAGAGTGGTGGAACCAAAGGTGGCAGCACCATCAAAATAGCCAGTTATATAAACATTGCCAAACACATCAACAGCAATGTCATAACCGTAATCTCCGGCTGCTCCCCCTGCATTTACCACCCAAAGATAATTGCCATTTGCATCCAGCTTGGCAGCATAAATATCGTCAAATCCGTTGCTGGTAACAGAAAGCGTGCCGAAAGTAGCAGTACCGGAAAAATCACCGATTATATAGCTGTTGTTGCCACTGCAAACTGTAATGGCTTGGGTGTTATTGGCAGATGAGGCAGTTACCCAAAGCCATTCGGGGTTTTCTGCTCCTAAACCTGTAATTAATGCAACCAACACTATGCAGAGTGTAAAAACATTAGTTCTTTTCATAATTCCTCCTTAGTTGAATTAGATTGTTTGTTTTACATACGTGACTAATTAGTAAAAAAGCATGGGAAAGTTGGTTGTAAGAGGTTGTAGTAGCCAGAGAGAGCAACCACTATTGCAAGTGGACTTGACAAATGGTGAGGGACTTGATAAGATATGCAAGGACGTGTATCGATGGTTTTGCGTATTCATATTTTAACCTCATTGCAACAGGATAGTTTCTTCGCTATTTGTCAAGGAATTGTTGAAAATCAGGCATTTCCTCAATTTTGGGAAAGCAATTTATAGGGCAAAATAAATTGAATAGGAACACAGATAAAGAACAAGGTGTAGCAACTAAAACTGGTGTAAAGCATATTAACTGCTAAATTATTCCAGATTTACCTAAACTAATCCGTGTTCCTATTTTTATGGGGGGAATGCCTATGAAATTTGGCAGTTACAAAAATAATCTCCAGTTCTTCCGGAACTAACAAACATGAACAACGCCTACCCCAACCCCTTCAAAGTGGATAACAGTACTAACATTGAAGTGACTGTCAAAGCTGGTGAAAAGGGTAATGTAACGATCTATAACATCCTTGGACAAGTAGTTAAGGACTTCCCCGTAAATGAAGGGATTAACTCTCTGAACTGGAATGGTAACGACAGCAAGGGCAATGCCTGCAGCAACAGAATCTATTTCTACAAGCTTGCTACCCCTTCCATGAACATCACCAAAAAGATGATAATAGTTAAATAGTTAACAAGTGATCTGGAAGCCCCGAACTTAGGTTCGGGGCTTCCTCTTTGGTTGAATATGCGACTAAATGAAAAGAATGTTCTTGACAATAGTAAGGGCTTGATTAGTATTGACCTATGGGTCTTATATACAATAGAAATACCATAAGATAGTGTTTTCTTAGTGGAGTGGCGGAAATGAATCCCCACATAATTTATATTAATTAATGTGACTTCTTTAAGGAGGAGATCGTGAAGTACAAATCCCTTTACATTATAGCCTTTATTTTAGTTTGTTTCGTAGGCGGACTATTTGCACAAAACAATGCCCTGTATTTTGATGGCGTAAATGATTGTGTGTCTATCAGCGATCTGAGAGCTGCACCAATTACAAATGCATTCACCGTTGAAGCTTGGTTTAATACCAAGTCAACAACTCTTATTCCTGGAAATGTTACCACATACGGAAGGACCATAATCGCGTCCTCAAAAGAGAATTTACCCCAAGCCCTTACACCAATCTGGGTATCGCAGCGTGGAACCGAGCTTTGGGTTTTTGCATCCGGGGCTATTGTTACAAGTATTAAAACAGTAGGGTTAAATTTACAAGTAGATACTTGGTATCATGTTGCCGTTTCAGTGGGCGCAGATAAAGTTGTTAAGCTCTATGTGAATGGTGTGTATCTCCAGTCCGGAGTAACTGCAAACCCAGCTTTAAATTGGGAATTTCAATTCACTATTGGTGATTTAAGACCTGATAAAAAAATACCTTTCTGGGGCACCATCGATGAAGTACGCGTATGGAATTATGTGCGGACGCCAGCGGAAATCGGAGCCAATTACGATAAAACAGGTCTCGCACCCACCGCCGGTTTGGTAGGCAACTGGAAGCTGGATGAAAGCACTGGAAGCACAGCCTACGACAGTGTTTCTCCCGCCCATAATGGCACAACCCAAAACGGCACAGTTGTTAATCCAACACCGCCATGGGTACCCGGCAAGACATTAGATGATATTTCCCTACCCGTGGAACTAAGTTCATTTACCGCTGTACTTACCGCAGGAAACTATGTTACCGTGAAATGGGTAACCGAGTCTGAAACCGCACTATTAGGTTATCGTATGTATCGCAACGATACCTTTGATCAAGCTACTGCGTTATCAATAACTCCCATTATGATAGGCGCAACCAATACAAGTACGACACAAACATACAGTATTACGGATACTGAAGTACTGACTGGAAGTACCTATTATTATTGGCTGGAAAGCATTGATATGGATCACACCACTTTTCACGGACCTGTAAGTGTTAATTATGAAAGCACTGTAGCTCCTGTTCTTCCGGAACAAACAAACATGAACAACGCCTACCCCAACCCCTTCAAAGTGAATAACAGTACTAACATTGAAGTGACTGTCAAAGCTGGTGAAAAGGGTAATGTAACGATCTATAACATCCTTGGACAAGTAGTTAAGGACTTCCCCGTAAATGAAGGGATTAACTCTCTGAACTGGAATGGTAACGACAGCAAGGGCAATGCCTGCAGCAACGGAATCTATTTCTACAAGCTTGCTACCCCTTCCATGAACATCACCAAAAAGATGATAATAGTTAAATAGTTAACTGGTTAACAAGTGATCTGGAAGCCTCGAACTTAGGTTCGGGGTTTCTTTTTTAAGAGCCAAAGACATAAAACATCTCTGGGTAAGCTGTGTTAAATCGGAGTTTGCCAACCCATGCTTGACATCGCCCCAAACTAGGCAACCCAGTAAGTGATAGTTCTTTAACAACATGGCGTTTTGCCTAGCATTAGCAAATTTCAATCCAGATTGAAGTATTTCTTGACAAAAAAGGCATGCGGATTAGATTAATAATCATATGGATATGCATAAGATTCGAGCTGAAAACCTCGTTAAAATATACGGAAAACGCACCGTGGTGAATGATCTTTCTATGGAGATGAACCAAGGTGAGGTGGTCGGTATCCTGGGACCTAACGGTGCAGGGAAGACCACTACATTTTATATGATTATAGGTTTAGCCAAGCCTAACAAAGGAAAAGTATTTTTCGACAATACAGATATTTCACATAAGCCCATGTATAAACGTGCTCGCCTCGGTCTTGGTTATCTTGCGCAAGCTCCTTCTATCTTTGCCAAGCTAAGCGTGGAAGATAATATCATGGCGATCTTGCAAACCCTTAAACTATCTCGCAAAGAGCAGAAAATTAGGTTGCAAGAATCTCTGGAAGAGCTAAACCTTAGCCACGTTGCCAAGCAAAAGGCTTATACTCTATCTGGCGGGGAACGCCGCAAGCTGGAGATTACCCGTGCCTTGGTAACGAACCCCACCTTCATCTTTATGGACGAACCTTTTGCTGGGGTTGATCCTATCGCTGTTTCCGATATTCAGGACATAATTGGGAAATTGCGGAATAAGAACATTGGCATTATGATAACCGACCACAATGCGATTGAGACTTTGAAAATAGTGAATCGCGCTTATATTATCTATGAAGGCAAAATCATTGTATCGGGCACGTCTAGGGAACTGATTAACGATGAAAAAGTCAGGGAGTTTTACTTGGGAGACAGATTTATGGAGAATTCTTTCGAGCAGAGATTATGAGCGCAATGGATCAGTTCCTTTCCTTAAGACAAAAACAAGAGATGGCTTTAAAGCCCAAGATGCTGCAATCGCTGAAGATGCTTGCATTGCCTATCCTGGAGCTTGAGAGCTACATAAAGCAGGAACTGGTCAACAACCCCCTCCTTGAGCTTCGGGAAGAAAAAGATGAAGACGACATAGATGAAAGCAATTTTGAACAAACCGCACCAGAGAGCAGCGACCCCATGGAAGACCAAGCAGTTCCAGAAAACCACTGCGATACTATCTCCGAAGCAAAAGAGCTAACAGAAATACTGGATCATTGGAACGACTATCACTCCGACTACGAAGCTTGGCATGGAGATAGCGAAACAGAGCACACAGAATCCTTAGTACGTTACGAAGAAAATGCGAAGGAAAAGTACTTGGAACAGCTTTTTCCCCTTAACCTACCGGATGCAGAGATTGATTTCGTAACGGATATAATCGATTCTTGCGATATCTACGGTTTTCTTCCTAAAGCTTTTGATATTCAAAATCTGGGAAGGAAATACCGTATAGGTTCAATCCGCTCCGAAGAACTGCACCAAATAGTAATGAGCCTTGCTCCTCAGGGAATTGGCGCACGAGACCTTGCCGAGTGCCTGATGGCACAGCTAACTGATGAACAAAAACAGAACAGGATAATTTGTAGCTTAGTTAGCGAACAGTTTGACAACCTTATTCATAGACGCTATCAGAAAATAGCCTCTGTTTTGGGGGTTTCCGAAGATACGGTAATGGTTGCGAAAGAACAAATTGCCAAGCTGGATCCTAAGCCAGGCTTACGCATACTTGTCTCAAGTGCATCTTATGTATTCCCTGATGTAACCTTGAAATTCATAGATAACGAATATGTGGTGATAATCAACGACCATATTACCCCCAATATTATAATCAGTCCTCGGTATCGGAAGATGATTAACAGAGGGTATTTTGATAAGGAGACCATGCAGTTTGTGCGGGAACGGATTAATTCTGCTAAGTTTCTTATTAAATCTATCTTTATGCGGATGCGGACTCTGGAAAGGGTGTCGTTATCCATCATCAAACACCAGTACGATTTCTTTTATCTTGGCAGCGGGCAAATGCAGCCGCTTACCTATTCTGTGATAGCCCAGGATTTGGGGGTAAGCGAATCCACTATCAGCAGGGTGGTAAAGCACAAATATGCGGAAACTCCATATGGGATATATGCTTTTAAAGATTTCTTTACCTCTACAGCGGGATTGGATGATGATTACCGGACTATCTCACGACAACGCGTGAAATCTAAAATCATTCGCATGATTGAGCAGGAGAATAAGAAAAAGCCTTTGAGCGATCAAGAACTGGTGGACAGATTGAAAGATGAGGGATTGAACATCTCTCGCCGCATTATTACTAAATACCGGGATGAACTGGGTATTCTAAACAGCCATCTCAGGAGAATATAAATGCAAAACACAAGCGTTATTATAATTGGAGGAGGTCCCGGAGGATATGAAACAGCCATCCGCCTTTCTCAATTTGATATACCCTGTATTGTAATTGAAAAAGCACGGCTCGGAGGAGTTTGCCTGAACTGGGGCTGCATCCCTACGAAAGCTCTAGTTAGAAGTGCAGAGTTAGTTTCTGAGATTCAGGATGCAGAAAGCTACGGTTTGCCGCCCATTCCCCTAGAAATTGAATATAAGAACATCTGGGAACGTAAGAATAAAGTGGTGGAGCAATTGGTAAGCGGAATTGAATATCTGTTTCGTAAACGTAAGATACCTATGGTTCACGCTACTGCTACTTCGATTAAAAAAGAAGATGGCAGCTACGTCGTTTCTACCTCCGAGGGTGAGGCCTATAGCAGTAAATATTTGATTATTGCCAGCGGAAGCGAAGCAAAAAGTCTGCCGGGAATTATGGTAGATGAAGAGAGCATTCTGTCTTCCACAGGCATCTTAAAGCTGGACACGCTTCCCCAAAGCCTTGCTGTTGTTGGTGGCGGGGTTATTGGCTGTGAATTTGCCTCTATCTTTGCTACTTTTGGGGTGCAGGTTACTATTATTGAGTTCCTGCCACGTCTGATTGCATTAGAAGATGAGGAAATATCCAAAAGACTGGCACTTGGCTTTAAGAAACAGGGCATAAAGGTAATGACCGGCGTGGGTGTGCAAAGCATTGATGGTACGCCATCCGGGCTGTTAATTAATCTTAGCAATGGTAGCAGTTTATATGCAGAAAAGGTGCTGATGAGCGTGGGGAGAAATCCCGTGAATACGCTTGAGTGGCACGGGATGAACCCAAACACCGGGAAAGGAGCTATTAGTATAGATTCTTGTATGCAAACAAATCTTGATAAGGTATATGCCATTGGTGATGTTACGGCAAAGCTCCAGCTTGCTCACACTGCCAGCAAGCAAGGACTTATCGTTGCCCAGCATATAGCCATGCGCGAAAACAAACAAGAGTTCCATTATCCAGAGTTAAACTACACAAACATCCCCCGATGTACTTTTACAAACCCGGAAATAGCTTCTGTGGGATACACCCAAACAGAAGCAGCAGAAGTTTTTGGTGATATAATAGTTGGCAAATTCCCCTTTGCAGCAAATGGCAAAGCTATGGCTATGAATGCAACCACAGGTTTTGTGAAGACGATTGCACGAGCAGACAACAAAGAGCTGGTTGGTATGCATATCATGGGACATGGGGCTGCCGAACTGATTGCTCAGGGAGCCATTTTAATCAATACTAAATGTACAGCCGCAGATGTCGAGAACATGGTTTTTGCACATCCGACCTTATCGGAGACAATCATGGAATCGATAGAAGACCTGCAAAACCTTTCAATCCATAAAATTTAAGGAGGATTCCATCATGCAGATTACGATTACTGCCCGCCACTTTGAGCTTACCAAGGCTATCAGAGATTACGTGGAGACTTCTTGCCTGAAGCTAAAGAAGTATTTTGATCACATTATCACTGTTCACGTCGTTCTTGCGCTGGAAAACAGTCGCAATATCTGTGAGCTGTCTCTTCATGCAGCCAGATTTAGCTTGCAAAGCCAATCTGAAGAAATGGATATGTATTTATCCATCGACATTGCTCTGGACAAAATGGAAGCACAGATAAAGAAGCTCAAAGACCGCATTACAGACCACCAGAAACGTGCGCTGAAAGACCAATTCGATGATTTCTCCCGCGCTACAGATTTCCAAGTGAACACTATGGATCATGCCCATAAAACCTTGAAAACTAAACGTGTAGTTACAGAGACTCTATCGGTATCTGAAGCACTGGAGAAGATTAAAACCACCAAGGAAGACTTCCTAATCTTTAAGAATTTAGAAACCGATAACATTAATGTGTTGGTAACTAAAGACCACGAATTCTATAAACTATTCGAACCTTAATATGTTATTAGGCAAGAGGAAAAGAGAGATGAAGATGCAGCTAAATAAGCTGTTATTACTAAAAACTTATCCGGCTGGGCTGGCTCTTTTTTCCTCTGTCTTTTTTAGCTTAGTGAATGCAAAACAAGCTAAATGCCAATCAAAATACTAATTTGGGGGTAGATTTTGAAAGAGATAACCGTTAGAGACTTTTTTGACACCAAGAAGAAAGACCTTGCTCTTTCTCTTATCACCGAGCCAGAGACGCTAAACAAGAAGCTTAGCTCTCCCCATGTTAACCGACCTGGGCTTGCGCTCGCCGGCTTTTTGGAAGTGTTTTCGGCAGATCGCATTCAAGTGTTTGGGGAAGCAGAAGTTCGTTACCTGCAAAGCTTACCAGAAGAAGAACTTATTGCGAAAACCAAAGCAGTGTTCAAAATGGATATCCCGTGCATAATTGTGTCCAAGGGTTTGACCCTTCCTCCGATAACCGAATACATAGCAGCCGACCTTAATATTGCACTTCTTTCCAGCAGATTATCCACGATAAATCTCATAGAGCATCTATCACGTTACCTGCATGATGTGTTTGCCTTGGAGAAGACTCTTCATGCCACATTAATTGATGTTTTTGGTCTTGGCATTTTACTTACAGGTAAAAGTGGCATAGGGAAAAGCGAGTGTGCACTGGATTTGGTTCATCGCGGGCATAGCCTTATCGGTGATGATTTAATAACCCTTCGCTATTTGGATGACCAGCTTTTAGGGAAACCCGGACGAGATTTTGGTCATTTTATGGAGATTCGGGGCGTAGGTTTTGTAAATGCTGAACGGATGTTTGGCATAGAACGTACCAGGAAACAAAAGTCCATAGACCTTCAGATTGAACTTATGCCTTGGCAGGAAAACATGGACTACGAGCGCATAGGCATTTCTAGCAGTTATGCGGAGCATTTAGGGGTAAAAATCCCGATTATCTTCCTTCCTGTTTCTCCTGGCAAAAATGTGTCTGTGATTGTGGAAGTGGCTGCCATGAACATGATTTTGAAAGGTGTCGGTTACGATGCTGCTGAAGATTTTAATCGCAGAGTGAACGATGAGATACGCAAAAAAACCATGCAGAAAGGACTGGAAAGCAAGGCTGATGAAACAGATAGCGGTAATAGTAACTAATAAGCTTGGATTGCATGCCAGACCTTCTGCACTATTAGTGCGTGCAGCCACCAAGTTCCGCAGCGATTTCTTTATAGAAAAAGATGGCACGAAAGTAAATGGAAAGAGCATCATGGGTGTGATGATGCTTGCCGCCGAATGCGGCTCGCATTTACAGTTAATCGCCGATGGAGTAGATGAGGATTACCTGCTTGCAGAATTAGCGGATTTGATTAGTGGTGGATTTAATGAATGAAATGTTGCGATTGACCGGCAATAGTATAAACAACGGGCTTTTCATAGGCAGAGCATTGCACATTACAGCGCAAGAGCATACCGTAGAAAGATACAATATCTCCCCAAAGGACGTGGATAAAGAAATAAATCGCTTTCTCAATGCAGTTGCCGTGGTAGATACCGAAATTAGCAATGACATGAAAAATACCAGAGTTAGCTTACGCGATTTAGATATTATTGCTACTCACAGAGAAATACTACACGACCCAGAATTGTTTTCAATGATATCGATTGCTATAAGAGAAAAGCTGCATCACGCTTCCATGGCAGTTCAAGATTGCTTTACGGATATTGTAAAACAGTTTGAAGCTTTGAGCGTGGAATCCTTTGCGTTACGTGCAGCAGATTACCGTGATGTCGGAACGAGACTTTTTAATACCCTAAATGGTATTTCTGGAACTTTGCCAGACAATTTAGAAAGTGATAGAGTGCCTATCTTTGCAGAAATTAACCCCTCAATGGTGGGCAGGTTAGCGCACGCAAAAATCGGCGCATATCTCTGTTCCAAGGGAAGTTACAATTCACATGCGTCCATATTAACCCGGGCTTTGGGTTTGGTAGCTATCGCCAACATCAATACCTTGAAGGATAGTGTGAAAAATGATGATTTGCTGATTGTAGATGGCGACGAAGGCAAGCTAATAGTAAATCCTGATGAAGAAACCCTAGATTTTTACGTTCAAAAAGTGCAGATAGAGGAATTGCTTCGCCAGCGGCTGGCAAGACTTAAAGCTTCCGCCTCGCTTACCTCAGATGGACAAAAAATAACCCTTTATGCAAACATTGGCATTCCTGAAGAACTAGAAGGAATAACTAATCTGGGTTGCGATGGAATTGGATTATTTAGAACAGAATTCCTATACCTTTCAAAGCAAATTCTTCCTTCAGAAGACGAGCAATACGAGATATACCGCCTAATGGCAGAACGTATGGCACCTACACCGGTAACCATACGAACATTCGACCTTGGGGGGGATAAGCTTGCGCCTTTGGGCTTGGAAGGTGCAGAGGAAAACCCATATCTGGGCAACAGAGGTATAAGATTCAGCCTTGCCCACCACGACATCTTTCACACCCAATTGCGAGCTATCTTGCGTGCGTCAGCGTACGGGAATATCCGCATTATGTTTCCCATGATTATCGACGTGGAAGACTTTAATGAAGCTAAGCATATTTTTAACCACTGCCAAGAAGAACTATACTCTGAAGGTGTATCTTTTAACAGCTCGATTGAGTTGGGAGCTATGATAGAAATCCCCTCTGCTGCACTGCAAGCTGAGGCATTGGCAAAAACCTGTGATTTCCTTAGTATTGGTACCAACGATCTTGTTCAATATACTTTGGCGGTTGACCGCAATAATGAAAATGTGTCACGTTATTACATCCAGCACCATCCGGCAGTATTATCCCTGATTCGGCAAACTGTCTTAAGTGCTGCTAAATACAAAACCCCACTTTCTGTGTGTGGAGAAATGGCTTCAACGCCCCATTATATCCCGCTTCTACTAGGTTTGGGCGTGCGTGAACTGAGTGTAAATCCCAATAGCTATTTTACTGCAAAGGCAATTGTACAGAATTGCGACAATGAGCTATTCCAGCTCCTATCCCGTTTTGATTTTTCGGGTTCAGTTAGCGATATTGAACAGCTTATTTATAAAGACTTAAAGCATTATTACCAAATTTAGGAGTTCCTATGTTGAAGTTTACTTATCACAATCTGCTTGCTTCGCCGCATTTCCCTTCTGCATTACCCGTTTCTAAGCTTGAAGATGCTAAAACTGCCTGCCTGAATGCACATGAGGAGATTCTTGCTGACCGTCAGGCTGATGTGCTGGGTTTCTATAACCTCCCAGAAACAGATATCTCTCACATCACTTCATTTATGGGTAAACTCGACCTCATGTTCGATACGATGCTTGTTTTGGGCATAGGTGGCTCTGCACTTGGGAACAAGGCACTGTATTCTGCGCTTAAAACCGAGCGTGAACTTCCGAAAAAGCTTCTTGTCTATGATAATGTTGATCCCGTTTTCCTGCATGAGATATTGGTTTCTATCAATATGGACACTACCATTTTTAACATCATCACCAAGAGCGGAACTACTGCCGAAACAATGGCAGGATACATGATATTAGTGGACTTGATAAAAAAGAAATACCCCAATGACTATCGTAGCAGAATTATTATCACCACCGATAAAGAAAAGGGATTCTTGCGCCAAGTTATTAAAGACGAAGGCTATGCGTCCTTCACAGTCCCAGACAATGTGGGGGGAAGATTCTCTGTACTAACAGACGTAGGCTTGGTGTCTTCCGCCTTTTGTGGCATGGATATAGCTGCTTTGCTTGATGGTGCTGGAGCTATGCGTAACCGCTGCTCATCAGCGGATATCATGAACAACCCTGCCTATTTGAACGGCTTACTCCACTTTCTATACTACCGCCAAGGCAAGAATATCAGCGTGATGATGCCATATTCCAATTCACTGTATGACTTTGCGGATTGGTATCGCCAGCTTTGGGCAGAGAGCCTGGGCAAACGCAAGGACAACAAAGGCAGAGATATTTATGTGGGGCAAACACCCGTTAAAGCCCTTGGCACCACAGACCAGCATTCTCAGGTGCAGCTCTA
The DNA here is from genome assembly GCA_028681035.1 of Candidatus Cloacimonadota bacterium. The sequence goes on along the minus strand of JAQUJJ010000085.1, from coordinate 1,056 downwards.
TTCCGAGGGACCCAATGATAAAGTGTTCACCTTCCTCACAGTAGAGAACTTTAATCACGACTACACCATCCCCAATCTGCACCCAGACCGTGAAGAAGTAAGCTACCTCGGCGGCAAGAAACTATCCGAACTTCTAAATGCCGAACGCTTTGCCACAGAGATTGCCCTTAGCAACGCCATGCGTCCCAACTGTAACATTATCTTCCCCCAACTGGACGAATACCACCTCGGCGAGTTTATCATGCTCTATGAGATCCAAACAGTGTTCACCGGCAAACTGCTACACATTAACCCTCTGGATCAGCCCGGCGTGGAAGCTGGGAAAATTGCCACCTATGCATTGATGGGAAAAGCAGGATTTGATAAAGAACGTGCGGAAATTGAGACTTACAAGAAGGAACACGGACTGCTAACTTAACTAAGAATTAAAAGTTAAGATTTAAGCTATACGCAGGGGGAAACGATGAAGCAGAATGTAACAGCTGAGAAAGCTTTTTCTTTTGCAGAGCGGGTTTATAAATTGCATCGATACCTCATGGACGAGAAGAAAGAGTATATCTTGGCTAAACAGATTCTTCGCAGTGGAACTTCGATCGGTGCAAACTTTGAAGAGGCAATTGGAGCGCAATCTACCAAGGATTTTATTGCCAAAGTAAGCCTGGCATATAAAGAGGCAAGAGAAAAATCATATTGGCTTCGCTTATTAAGGCAAGTTAAAGTAATTGAAGAGCCTCACTTTGAATCCATCCATAAAGATTGTAAAGAACTTATCAATCTGCTTTCATCTATTCTGATAACCACAAATCTAATAACCACAAAAACAAAGCTACATAACGAAAATAAAACACCGCTTCTACCATAAAATCCCAGCATTAATTCTTAATTCTTAATTGTAAAAAAGAAAACCCCAAGCGCTATCGCTCAGGGTATTATTTTGGCAGGGATGGAAGGAGTCGAACCCTCACATACGGAACCAGAATCCGCTGTCCTACCATTAGACGACATCCCTGTATCCGTTTGGTTAAAATAAACTGGCTGGGCAGGGAGGATTTGAAC
>JAQUJJ010000084.1 GCA_028681035.1 Candidatus Cloacimonadota bacterium | reverse complement strand
GAGGCCGGTTTGTACGAATGGCCAGCTCTCCCCCACTGTACACAAAAGGCTGGATAAAGTGCAGGTACAAGCTACCAACACCGGACTCCAGATTCACCGTGCTGTCAAAGACCAGAGTGTAATCTGCGCTATCCAGCCAGCCCTCACTAAGGCTTTGCACAGCAGTATTCTTCATCCATACTTTCAGGGGTTTGGCAGAGATCTCCTGGAAAAAGTCGTAATGATAGATAATGCCGGAGATTTGCCCATTAGGGAAAAAAAGTTCCTCAGCAGTGTAGATGCTTTCTGCCACACTGTTTTTCCAGTAGAAATTGAAGGGCAGGGTGTTCGCCGTAGAGCTGGTTTCAGAGTTGTCCACCTGCTGGATTTCAGCCTCTGGAGAGAAGATCTGAATTGCGTGCACCGGGGAGCAATTATTGGCAGAAACGCTATCGCTATTGTGCTGAACTTGCGCCACAATCCGGTAAGAGCCGGAGGCGGGAAAATCACACAATAGAGAATTTACGGCAATCTCTCCGGCAGCGAGGGCAGAGGCAAATATGCTCTGTGAGAGCACAGTAGAGCTCTCCACATCAATCAGTTTCAGGGTATAGGAACTCATAGAGTTTTGCGAGCTATTCAGCACTTCGATATCAAAGCGGACATTATCCGCATTCTCTGCATAGCTGGGAGCACTGAGTTTCTTCAGTTCCAAATCGCGCACAGGCAGGGTCAAAATCTCAATATCATCCAGATAGATGCTGCGATATGTACCACCCAGGCCATGCTGGAAGGCAAGATAAGTATTACTGCCGGAATAGGAGCTCAGGTTGAGATCAAACTGGCTGTAGTATGTGCTTAGAGTGATGGTCTGTAGCGGGATAAAGGCAGATCTGGGACTGCTTTGGGTACCAATGATCAGCTCTTGCCCAGATGTACTACCCCGGGCTTGAAACTTCAGCCGCAATTTGTTGATCCCACCTTTGATGGGAGCGCTCACCAAACGCAGATCGGCATTAGCATCGCCCGCATTGGTAAACTGAACGCAATTTGGCGCGCTAAAGCTCTGTGAATTAGAGCTGCGCACATAGGTCGAACTGGAGCTGGATGTATTTACCACGGAGAAGGTAGGCGGCAGATTTGGCGTTACACAGCTATCAAAGCCTTCACTAAAGGGCAGCTTCAGAGAGCTGGAAAGCGCAAAATCATCAAAATACATGTTATTGCCATAGCCACTTACCGCTTTGAAGATCAGATACTTGCTGCTATTGGCGCTGATGGGTAGATTGAAACTGTAGGAATACCAACCGTTGCTGATCACCTGTGGACTAAAAGCAGTACAGCGATTGACGGTGCCGATCAAAACAGGGCTGCCACCAAGGTTCGGGCTGCTATTCAGATAAAGCTCAATGCGGTCTGTCTTGGTACTGGATCCCGTATCCCGATACATAAAGAAGGATGCGGTGTAGTTCAGATCCCCGGTATCCGGAGCTTGCAGGATGGGCGTCACCAGCATGGCAGAGTTTCCATTGCCGGCCGAATAGCTGTTGTAGCGCAGCATTGCCGTACCCTGATAGGGACTGCAGGAAGGAGAACTGCCAGAACTGACCTGTTCAAAAGTCTTGGTTCCGCTGATGGCTGCACTGCTCCAGCCCCGGGGCGGAAAGAATGTTTCATAGCTTTCCTGGTAGCTGGCGCTGGTGAGATCCCATTCCACCACTGGCACTATGCCCTTATTGAAGGAGATGGTGGCTCCAGCCGAACCCACCTCAAAGATACTGAGCGGACCCATGCTGCCATTCTGCATAAAGGGATAAGGATCGGTGCTGCTATTCAGCATAGTGCGCCCACTTTCTAAACTAAAAGGGGCATTATTCAAGCTGCCATTGGCGGTAGGAGTACCTCCGGGGCGATATATATACACTCCATCGGGTGGACCATCCGCATTGCCATTATAACGCGTATCAATACGATAGGCCAGCAGGCCGCTCCCTGGCAAAGAGCTCTCAAAAGTTCCGGTTTTGCGCCGGTATTCCAGCACAAAGTATTGGTTGGGATCGCTGCTATTGATGCGATAAGCAGAGCCTTGCTGCATGGTAAGAGGGTTCAAAGTGTAGAGCTGATCTGTACTGATGGTGGGGATAGTGAGCCAGCCTCCGTATCGCTGTTTCATATAGGCGCCCATGTGTTGCGGGGGATTGGTATTGCTCTGCATGAGGTCCCATCTGCCTGCGGGATCAATGCCATTGCCTGTGTAATGATACAAATCTGGAGCACCCAGTGTGTGGAAGAATTCGTGACAGATCACGCCCACATTCTGCGAACTGAGGAAATCTCGAAGCTGCAAATTGAAGTCGTACACCCTTTTGCCATTGATATATACATAGCGGTCGTAAAGAGACCAGCGATGGGGCCACAAGAGTTCTGCCCAACCGTCCGCGCCACCGGAGATGATGAAAACCACATTATCCACTTTGCCATCACCATCAGAATCCACCACCAGGCTACTGGGGATCACAGCATCCAGGGCATTACAGGCATTTTGCAAGAGGGTAAATTCTCTGGTCCTGTGCTGGGTCTCGCCATTATAGCCGTTGGGATTGCTGCTGGCATTGTAGGGCTGAAAGTAAGAACGCGGATGGCTATCCTGCCAGGAAACTACATATTGATTTGCCGCCACAGGATAGAAATGCGTATTCACGGTAAGTTGATTGTAGCTGGCTTCCAAAAAGTAGTTTTTCTGCGAGCTGGCATTGCTATTGAACCAGCCCTCATAGAGGCTGATATTTTGATTGAACTCTGCCTCACCGGCAAAACGGATGAAGATCACCAGATTGTTGATCGTACCGGTGGTGGGTGCATTGCGGCCCTGGGGCATGGGAAACTTTTCCGCCCGGGCAGCCTTGTATTCCTCCACGCTGATATTCACCCCAGGCTCCAGATTCACCGGCAGATCTCTGCCCACGATCAGCCTGGAGGCTTGCACTTTGCCGCCACTCAGCTCTGCATAACAGTAGTATCCGGTTTTGGGATCGGGGATGATGGTGTAATTTTCGGCATCATGCAGCCAATTATGGTATTCGTCGCCGCTGGCAAAGCATTCAAGCTTGCTGCCATCCGGCTGACTAAGGGTCAGAGGCATATTCGTAAGATAAGCTGCCTGCAGACAAACTGCAAACAAAGCGAGCATTAGTATAATGACCAAAAGGCGGTGCTTCATAAATGTATCCTTTGAAAGTTTATGGGGACAGACGTGCAGCTTTTCGAGCTCTGGGAAATTGTCAATGTTTGTTATGAGCTTAGTCATAAAGGGGCTTGCGATGGACGATTCAGACCGCCAAGCTGCAGGGTATGAAGCCGCAGACCTTCAGAGCGAGGATTGGAGCAGCTCTACGCCCTGCACCCCAATAAGTGCTGTAGGGCCGCAATTTATATAGCAAACTATAACTACACAATCGCTTGAGTCCTGTAGGGACGACATATTAGACATATATCAACGTTGAGAGCTTAATCAGGTATCTATGAAAAAATGAAGGAATGTAGATGGCATTCATAATTGGTACAACTTGGCACTTGAAATTGGTATAGTAGTGCCATAATGGATTCATGGATAAAGACTTCTTCAGTTCTTAGCGCGGATGTTCTTAGTCTGGATGCTTTTAGCGAGGGAACTCAGCTATTCCCGAACTTCAGCACCAAAAAACATGGATACGATATTATTGTGACTACCTTTTGTGGACAAATTGTGTTTTAGATTTTGTTCTGGGGCTTGTTGCTTCTCAAATGCAGGTATATATTCCAGTTCATAATTTTGATGGCCTTTTGAGAACACTATATATCTAGCATCTTACAATCCTAAGTAGGACTTCACATCTGTGTTTATTTAATCCACCTGACTTGAGACAACCAGATAATCTAATTCAATCACTAAATCACCTTTATTCTAATGCCTTTATTGACAAAATTCTTTAGAGATAGTTTTACACTTATCAAATCATTTTCCGAACTGACATATATTCTACTTAAAGAAAAAGTGCTATTCGCTTTCATATTCAGCGATAAATATCTAACTTCTTGAGCTCCTCGCTTTCTCACTTTGATTAAAGAATCGTATTTTATTATATCTGGAAAAATAAAAACCATTCTGAATTCTTTTTCATCACTCCAGGAAGATTCTTTGCTCAGTGATGAATAAAGAAGTATGTCTGTGAATATATTGACTAATAGTTCACGTTCATCTTCATAATCAGGGTCATTGAAATCCTTCAAACTCATGCGATTAAGAACAGCGGCAACAAGTCCCAAATATTCATCTATTCTAATTTGAATCTCTTGTTTACTGTAAGTAACAGAATGATCTAATACACGTAACTCAACTTCGACAGCATTACCACGCTGATCCAGGAAGTATCTTTTTTGAGCCAGCAATTCAGATACAGGATTTGGGGCTATTTTTTCGAAATCAAAACGCATGCATACGCCTATTTTACTATCCTTATTCGCGTAATTCTCCCATAGAGATTTAGAATCCTTTATCAAAGAAAAACATAGCATAAAGGTGTTTAGCTTTAGTAAATCACAAGCTATATCAAAAGCAGATTTACAAAAATCCTTTCTCCATGGCTCCATATCTTGATATTCTTCATTCACAATAGCATCTATCGTTTCTCTAATATGGATAATTTCTTTCTCATCGTTAGTGGAAAAAGCGTCTGAGACCCAAAACTGTTCATTTTCTATAATTGATTTTGCCGAATCCAAATCAGTGTAATGATATAAAAATCTGAGCTTGTTGCTAAAAATATAATTATTGACCATGAGTGCTGTTAAATCTCTATTGATCTGTTCTAATGACTTCATTTAAATCTCTCCTCATACTCGCATAATCGGGTACAAGCTTTTGGGTTTCTCTTCCGTATTCAAGGATGATCTTTGCATCTATGTCTTTTACAACTACGTGTTACACTTTTCCTTCTTCAGACTTGAACTGATATATTCTGACCAGCTGTAAATACCTTGAGGCAATGCTACTCACGTTGTTTAATTTCTTTATTTATCAATTTCTCAAGAATAGTTTTTACTCCTTCGGGATAGCTCCTGCAACATTCAAATTAAGCATAGAAATCTCTTCAACAACCATTCTCTCGTAATCGTCTTTATCCAAACTAAACTTATCAAGAACCTTATCCAATTCTGGATCAACAATATTCGCCTCTTCATATGTGAGTTCGTATAATTTGTAAACAATAATATCTATTTGGTTTTCAAAAAGCAGTGTGTCTTTGCCTGCCTCTGCATCTTTGATGATTTGATTGGATAAAAATGCAATTGTCTTTATAATATTATTATCTTGTTCCGATTCCTCATAGGGAAAGGGGAACCTTTCAAAATAACAACTATCTAAATGCCTGGCGGTCTCTGTATTCTTTGAATAAATAGCCGCATTAACATAATATGAAACCATTTTACTATTTAGATATCCCAATAAAAACAACATAAACTGTCTATTGCTATACCTTCCCTCTAAAAAGATATTTGTATAGTTACTGCCAGTAACTATATCCCCAGTGATGTCGATACAAAAGGCTAGCTTACTTCCCCTTAAAGCTTTAGCGAACAATTTAGGATGCATGACTCTTTTAACGCTTTCGTTGCTTAGGTTATTCTCATGAAGATATTTGAAATTATTTATTTTATATCTCTTCATTTGAGGACCTTGACGAACATATTTTATGCCTTGGGGAGCATATTCATCTACGTCTACACCTCTACTAATCCTATCAACAAAATAACTGATGTTATTGTTCTTTTGGGATATAGCCATTAACAACTGATTTTCTCCAACAGACATATCAGCCACATTTAGAGTTCCCGTTAGAACGATCATATCGCGTTTTATTGATGAAATATATACTATTTTCTTCTTTTCTACTCTTTGATTTAATGGCATTGCATGATAAATGTCATATGAATCGCTTTTACTTAATTTATTCGTTATTACAGCAATAGATTCGATATTGGCTGCACTAAAAGATAATCCAGCATTCAAGGTGCTGCAGACTTTATCTTGGTATAACATATGTCTAATATCTTTCCATGATTCGCTAAACACAATTGCATTTTTTACTATCATAGAATAAATATTTTTACTTGTTTGACTTGCAAATTCTAAAAATATCCCGGCACTATCGTTTGATTTACGAGAATGTTCGTACCTATCTTTTAAGTTGTTGTCATATTTAATTCCCCAAGGAGGATTCCCGATCACAATATCAAATCCATCTTTTATCCCGAACATCCAATTAGGATCAAACCAGTCGGAAGCTTTATCCTCAAAGGGATTCCAGTTGCTTAATGCTAAGGCTCTTCTGTTCGTAGATCTACTGGAATTAATAAATTTACTGATTTTCATTTGCGTATTTATGAAAGCAGCTTCTACTTTTCGTTTTTCAGATCCAACTGAATAGAAGAACATTTCCCTGAGATATCGCAGCTCCTCCATCAAGGGATCAAGAGCATTCTCAAAATCAGTAAGTTCTATCTGCTGATCATTTCCTGCCTCAGGTAGTTTTATCAACGTATTGGCAGTTATAAACTTAAAAGATAGATTTGGCAAAGGATGGATATTTCTATTGAGTTTATCATCCATTATATTTTCATCCACAATGAGAGTAAGGAATAAACGTAGCTTAGATATTTCCGTAGCTATAGGTTGGATGTCAACGCCGTAAATGGCATTTTGGATAATACCCATTTTGTGTTTATATTGCCAGTTTTCGTTCATTAATCTTTCTTCAAGAGCTTCGCGCACAAGTTTGTTTGGAATTTTTCCTAATTGCCTGAATACCCATTCAATGGATTCAGGATCTACCTTTTGTAGAATAAGCAGCATTTTTTGCAGAATCCCCATGGGAAATGCGCCAGACCCACAAGCAGGATCAAGTACCTTGATTTCATCCAAAGCATCGATCACAGCAATTTTCTGCTTTTTTGATAGAACTGTATCTTCAACGTTATAATCGAGCAATTCCCGAATTGAGCGCTCTTCAATCTTAGTGTTAGATAGTAAATACTGAATCAAAGATTCATCTACCATATATTCGACAATAGAGCGTGGCGTGTAATAACTACCAGTGGCTTTACGTGCAGTGCTTCCTGTTTCCGGATTTATCTCTGCCAGCAGGTTTTCAAATATCCTGCCCAGCATTTCCGGGTCAACAGACAAATCAATATCTATGGATGTATTTTCATCGATGGTGAAGTTATATGTTTCCAATAAAGTAAAGAATTCTTTTAACCATCTGTCTGGTACCACCAGATTATAAGCCGGTTTGTACTTTTCTTCCATCGGTGAGTATAAATAGAAGTCATTATGTACTTTGGGATCAAATAAGCCACCATTTAGGAATGGAATCAGGTTGAACTCAGAGTCACTGAAATCTTCTTTCCTTTCTAGTATCGGGGTATTCAAAACCTCAAAGAACAAAGGCTCTATTACACTATGGTAATAGTGTGGTTTCATTGCATCAGAGGACAAGATGCCCTCTGGAATGAGAGGAATACCATTTTTTGATTTTTTCTTTTTCAGAAACCAGCAGAAAACTAATCTGCCTATCAAACGCACACTGAATTCTTGCATTGTTTGAGGATCGCTGGTGTCCGGAAGCTTTAGCATAGGCGTAAAGTCAAATTTTTTAGAACCTTGGCTAATCTTGCCGCCCACCAATTTGTAAAATAGCTCTTGGATGCCATGGTAGAATTCTTTGTTTACGACTTCAATGGAGAATCTGCTCTGCAGATCAGCAAAATCCTTAATTCGACCCTTGCCAAATAGAAATTCCTGGGGCGTATGGATTTTGGCTTCATCTCCCAAAAAGAAGGAAAACCTTTTAGGATTCGAATAGAGGTACTTTACATCTTTGCCCTCCAATTTCAAATCAAGGGTGATCAAAGAGAATCTATAGTTTGTTGAATTATCCGAAACAAAGAAAAAAAGCGCTTTGCTAAGGCCATGATCTGCCATCAGCCTAAAAGCGTCGCGAGATACTCCGATGCGTGGGTCGTTAATCGATGCATGCGAAATTTCGATGATAGCCAGATCTCCCAGAGATTCGCAGTCACCTATCCAATAGGCCTGTGGCTTGATGTACTTCGATGCGAAATCTATCTCAATGGGTTCTCTTCTCAGCGTAAAATCACTGGGTAAAAATTGGGTTTGCAGGAAGTCAATCCAGCTTTTTCGGCTGTAACTTGAACTTAATATTTGATTCACTACTACTCCTCTAAATCAATTCTTCTGATAGTATCAGCGACTCGGTGCCTTCATCTATCTTCTTGGCTGCTTTGATGATTTTATCCAGGTATCCATGAGGAACCTCTTCCATTAATACTTTTATATCTTTATCGATTGTATTTGTGTCAATTTTGCGGATGATGTTATATACGCCATCAGGTAGAGCATTAAGCTCTTTGGCGACGGTGTAAAGATCTTGTAGATAATCCTTCTGCTCGGGTACTTCGTTGATCAGAGCTTTCAACTTATTAAGGTTCTGAGCACGTTTACCTTGCGTTGCTATCTTCGATTTGGTCACATACATGTATTTTTTTGTATTTTGGTAGATAGCATCGAAAGTAGCAGAAACCGCTTGTGGCTTCTCAGTTAATTCAGCTTTGAATAGTTTCAAAGCTTCCTCTGCCGTAATAGCTTCAGATTCTGTATTGCTGGTGCCCAAGCGGAAAGTGAAGTCTTCACCTTTCTTACCAAATACAAGCACTCCGGCTCTATCTTTTTTTACCGTTCTTCTGGCCCTGCAGCGGTGTTCTATGGCACTGGCTTTATCCAATATTTCCGGTTTATTATTAAGAATTCTTTGATATTCGTTCTGATATTGAGCATCCCAGGACTCGCTTTCCTGATTCTCCAATGCCTTATTGTACTCCTCATGGAAATAGGATACTAATTGCTCTTCATCGGTAAGAACTTGAGTATCTTCACCCAGGAGGGCATCTATCATTGCTTTCTTCAATGTAGATATTTCTCGTATATTGATATGACCTTCACCGATGTCGGTAGGGAAATAATTGTAGATGTATAGCTTTTCAAAGAGCATCTTGCCAATGCGATTGATCCTGCCCACTCTCTGAATCACCCTGGTAGGATTATAGGGAATATCATAATTGAATACCGTACCGGCTCTATTCAGATTAATTCCTTCGGATAATGCATCAGTAGCTATGATGATGTTATAATCATCCTTTTGTACCTTGGAAGAAGCATCAAAGTTTTCTTTGATGGTCTTTCGGACATTGTCTGATTCCGAGCTGGAATAATAAATGGCATTTATGATTGGATCATCTTTGATATTATCAAACACATATTTTGCCGTATCTGTATATTCACTGAAGACCACAATTTTCCTATCAGGATCTTCCTTAAGTTGTTTGATTATCTCTAGCTTGAAACTATCCAATTTGGGATCTTCACAGCTGCCCTTGCCAAACCAATCTTTTTGAATCTCTTTGAGCAGATCGATGTCATGGTTCAGATCTACAATAAATTCGGCCTTCAATTCTTGAGCCGGAATGAATACCAGCCCTTTGTCAAATTCCTTTTTTAATTCTTCTTCAAAGCTGTAGTCTTCAATCTCAGCAAGGGCGTCATCGTTTAAATCAAAAAGCAGGTCGTCTGGGAGCGGCATCTTACCCTTTTTATAAATAGGCACTTTTTGCAATTTCTCATAGTATTCTTTAATGCCCTCCATGGACTGTATCATCGATTCCAGGGTCTTTCCAAAGGCATTCACGGAGCTCTCGAACCTGCCCACCAAAAGCCTTCTCATGAACTTGGCAAGGTTGGTCTGAGCAACACCAATTGACTCAACGTCAGCATTTTCGTTAGTAATGCTCTTGCGGAATTTTTCAAGATCTTCAATATAATGAGCTGATTTATACCGAGCTCCGATGAAGCCAGTTCCATCTTCCGAAGCAATCTTATTGAGAGTGGAAAGATAGAGCTGTGTAAGATCGCCCAGGAAATACTCTTTAATAATGGGAGGCTCTGGAATCACGTATTTTACCTTTTGCCTTTCAAGGTCTTCACGATAGAGATCAATTTTATCAAGATCGATTCTTGATCTTCTGATGATGATGGGTTCCATGATAAAACGAATTTGTTGAGCAAGGTCATTTATCCGTTTTTTTAGCTCTATGCCACTTAAAGTCTTATCTTTACGTTTCCTATTGATGTCCTTATATTCTTTGGTCAGTTCTGTAAATCGATAAGATAGATTATCAACAGTTCTTATGGTGGATCTGGAGGGAATCTGAAATAATTTGATCATTGAGAATATATCTTGTGGTCTATTATTAAAAGGCGTTGCGGTGAGAAGGAGAACCTTGTTGCCCTGACAAAGCTGATGTAGCCTGATATAATCATCCGTATCTTCATTTCTATATTTATGAGCCTCATCGACTATGATTAGAACCTCTTCATCATCCCAGACATATTGAAGATGTTCCAAGGCTTTGTGAACAGAGCCACTACCGAAAACCACGGCAGTAAAAGCAAAAAGAGTTCGGTACTCCTTATCCCATTGCTCATAAAGATGCGGTGGAGCTATGATAATGACTTTCTTGCCAAGATTATATGCTACAGCGGAAGCAATAATGCTTTTTCCCAATCCAGCTACATCAGCTATCAGAGCACCATTATGTTCTTCAAGAACCAATAATGCTTTCTTAATCGCATCTACCTGATATTGAAGATTAAAGTATTTGCCTTTCGTGATTTGTGATGGTAGCAAAATATCTTGTTTGCCTTGAATTGAAAAATACTCATGCAGGACGCGAACATAGAAGAGATAAGGAGCATAGAGCTTTTCATACCAGATTTTCTTAATTACTTCTTCGGTAAATTCTGTGATATCCGCTTCTGTGGCTATGTCTATAGCTGTTTTCCAAAGATCATCGAATATCTTTTTGCCATCCTTATACTCAGTATATAAAATAACGTTAATCTCTCCCTGTACTTTTAAACCTGAAAGGGTAAGATTGCTTGATCCAGTTATCATTGTGCCGGGAAGATTCCCACCTTGGGCATGATCAGCTTTGTGTTCAAACAGATACATCTTCGCATGATTGGGGGTAGCTGTTTTTTTTATTTCAAGCGTGCCATTCTTGATTTTTTCCAAAAACATTCTGAATGCTGTTATTCTTTCGTCTGAATCAAAATAATCTGTGTCATTGAAGATCTCCACGAATGACTTGTAATAGTTTTGCTTAATCTCCAGTCTGGATTGATTGAGCTCTTGAAGGACAAAATACTCTTTGATATTATTGGATAGATCTTTTTCTATGTTCATCCCTACAAGTATCTTCAGATGCTTATCCCCCACTTCTTTATAGATCTCTTCAAAGCCAGAGAAGTAGAAGTATCCTACCAAGAAATATAGATTTTCTGAACATGGTACGATGTCCCGAATAATCTCATTTAAGAATTCCCCTTGATTCGTTATTAATTTTGCCACACAAAGCTCCTATTTTATCATCATTGACTATTGTGTCTCAAAGATTGGGCCATATTCCAAAACACATTTTCTCCTATCACTTAAGAGCATCCTCAATGGCTTTGCTCTTAAACAAGAGTAAGAACAGCCAAGCAATTAGACACATGGGGCAACCTTTATTTATTCGAAAAATATGTCAAGGTATTTGAACCTGCTTTAGCACCGGTCGTTGATTTATGCTCAATATGTCGTCCCTACAGGACTCAACTCTGTTATTAGCTGATGTATGCTATCTAAAATGCCGTCCCTATGGGACTTGATCCATTGTGTGGCATTCGTTTGCTATCTGAAACTCCGTCCCTTTCTTGTATTATTAGCGTCCCGAACCGGCATTATGCAGCTTATTCGCAAGAGCTTCATAACATGAAATCTCGATATTAGGGGGGAATGGCTGATTTGGAAATCTAATAGGGAGCTTGCTTTTTACCACCGAAAACACCGAAAACACTGAGAGTACAGAGGACACAGAGAGCACTGATGGCACTGAGAGGGTTTTGATGGGCTGGAGAAGGTGATCTTAGGGTTTCCTTCCTTATGGCTTATCGTGGAGATGACGTGAAGATAAGAGGATTTATTCCTACTATCTCCACGTCATCTCCACGACAACAGATGGGGTAGGGTAATCTGGGCACCGCCCCTTCTGCCGCAGTAGGCCGCAGATGGTGGAGGCAACACGAACGTAGATCAGCATTATTTCAATTTCACCGCTTATCTTCAGGTGGCACGGGGTTTGAGAGCTGCTCTTCGATATCTTCATCTTCTTCATCTTCTTCATCATAGGGAGATAAGCTGAACATATAATCATCAATATAGTCTGATACTCCCCAGGCTGTATCGCCCATGATTCTCTGCGCAGTACTCAGTTTTTCCCAGAACTTGATATGCTGCCCAGGCGGCAATGTTTGGATATACTTTAAGGTGTCGAACCAAATATTGATCGTGCCAGCAGCATACTGCTCCCATACGCCTACTCGTTTGATGGATCGTGCACATTCTTCACAGTAGTAAACCATCAATTCTGCTACCCCTTCCGGATCGCCGAGGGCTTTTTTGTAATCGCTGACGGCCTGTCTGGCGTCTTTAAAGGAAATCTTACTATTTCCATCGGGATTGATGGACTTGGCGATTTTCTTTTTAAAGTCATCCAGAGAGGATTCGATTAGCCCGTATCTGGTATGCAGGAATAGTTTGTTTTCTTTGCGGAACTTGTAGAGATCATTGATGGTATTGAGCAGTTCTTCTGGGCGCAGGCCAGACAGGGCTTTTTTGAGCTCGGTCCAAGTGGGTTGTTTTTGTTTTTTTTCGGTCATTTGTTTACTCTCTCTTTGTGTTTTTTAGGGTTTTTTGGGGGGTAAAGGGGGAGCAGGGTTCGGGTTCTGCAAACGAGGACTGGTGCAATCCAATCGGAGGGTTACAATGCAAACGAGGACGGTTGCAATCCAGCAAGCTTGTAGTTTTGGGCGCAGCATTTCTTTGTCGCAAAGCTTTCATTTCTTGCGCAGCATTCATTTCACGCACCGTCTGAAGACAGCGTTACGGACGGCAAAAGCCAGCGTTCCGATGGCATTGCATCACTGCATATCTTCAGGTGACAAGGGAGCTAAGAGTTCCTTTTTAGCAGCTTGGTCAGCTTTGGTAAGTTCATCATAGGGAGAGTATTTGAACATATATATATCGATAAAATCTGATACTCCCCAGGCTGCCTGACCCATGAATTTCTGTATAGTGCTCAGCTTTTCCCAGAACATGATATGCTGTGGCCGGGGCAGATTTTGGATATACTGGAGGGTCTCCTGCCAAATACTGAGTGTTCCCACCGCATACTGTTCCCATACTCCTACTCGTTTGATGGTGATGGCACATTCTTCACAGTAGAAAACCATCAATTCCGCCACTCCTTCCTCGTCACCGCTGGTTTTTTTGTAGTCGTTGACGACTTTTCTGGCTGTCTTAAAAGAAATCTTCCTGGCCAGCTTGGGATTGACGGCAGAGCTGATTCTCAGTTTGAATTCATGCAGGGGGGATATAAAGAGAGAATTTAGCTTACTATCATCCAGAGAGGGATCGGGGGTGATGTCTTGTTTACTTTCATCCAGAACGGGATCCGGGCTGATACTTGGTTTACTATCTTCCAGAACGGGATCGGGGATGATGCTTGGTTTACTATCATCCAGAGAGGATACGGCTTGCCCATATCTGCTGAGCAGTAATCGTTTGTTTTCTTTGCGCAGTTTGTACAGATCACTGATGATACTGATCAGTTCTTCTCTGCTAATATCGGAGAGGGCTTCTCTTACATCGATCCAGGTGGGGGTTTTCAGTTTCATTGGGGTCATTTATCTTCTCTCATTGTGGTTTTTGGGTTTGGTGAAGGGGACAGAAGGATTCGATACGTCTCGTGTCGAACAAGGCCGGAGGCCTTGACAGTTTGGTGGAAAGGGAGTGGGCTGGGAAAGAGGGGAGCACGGTTCGTGCTCTGCAGGCGGGACGCCTGCAATCCAGCAAGCTTGTCGTTTCAGGCAGAGTATTTCTCTCACGCACCGTCTGAAGACAGCGTTACGGAGGCTGAAGACAGCGTTACGGGTGAGGGGATTCATTCCACGCACCGTCTGAAGCCAGCGTTACGGGTGATAGCCAGCATCATGCCTCCACCAGATCGATCAATTCATATATCTTCACAGCTTTATTCTTGCCCTTCACTTTTACTTCATCCAGATAGCGCACTTTCACCTGGTCTTTCACCTGCTCCAGGGTAAATTCGCTGATGATGATATGTTTGGCGGTCTCATATTCTTTGTTGATGCCTTCCAGGCGGGCACCCAGATTGATGGTATCGCCGATGGCGGTGTAGTCGAAAATCTGTTCGCTGCCCAGGTTTCCCACCACGGCCTGGCCGGTATTTACTCCGATGCCGATCTCAAAGCTGGCTTTGCCTTCGGATTCCCATTTCTGCTGAAGTTCGGTCATTTTAGTGCGCATTTCCAGAGCTACCTTGCAGGCACTGAGGGCGTGATTTGGCAGCGGCACGGGAGTTCCGAAAAGCGCCATTATTTCATCACCCACGAATTTGTCCAGAATGCCTTTGTTGGCCACGATCACATTGACCATGGCGGTGAGGTATTCTTTGAGGATATTCACAGTTTCCTGGGGAGTGTGATTTTCCGAATAGGTGGTGAAAGAGCGGATATCCGAAAAGAGCACGGAGATTTCCTGCAAGGAGCCGCCATAGCTGAGATTCTTAGGGTTTTTGAGCAGTTCGTTGACCAGTTCCGGCGCCATATATTGCTGGAAGGCGCTCCTGATGTAGCGCTTTTCTTTCATGGTATCCAGATAGTGACGGAGGATGCTGGCAATATAGATCAGAAAAAGGCTCACGGCGGTCTGCAAGATGGGGATAAGGATGCTGTAGCGGGCAAAAAGGAGATAGGCCAGCAGGTATTGCAAGCCGATGATGAGGATGAGAATAAGGGCTGACCACTGTGGCTTTAGCCGGTGAAATACTCCCCACATGGCCAGCAGAACGATGAAATCCAGACATAGATACAGCCAGTAGTTGAGCTCCCAGAGGTAGTCTGCTTTCAGGACCATATTCAGAAAATTGGCATGAATCTCCACACCTGGGGTCCATTCTCCCCCAAAGGGCGTGGGAAATCTATCGTGCAATTCATCCACAGTGGCACCCACGAGCACGATCTTGTCTTTCAGCACGCCAGACTCCACAATATCGTAAAATTCATCAAATTCCACACCCTGATAGCCAGGCATGCTCACAGTGGAATCGTCGATAACGCTGGCATAGGAGATGCTCGGGAAAGTATTTACCGGGCCATAGTAATTGATCAGAGCTTGATTGTGTAGCAAGAGCGGGATACTGTGGTCTGCCACGCTGATCCTGTCTTGCTTGATTTTGATGTGCTGGTACCATTCAGTTTGATAGACGCGGGAATTTGCCAGAGCCGCGACACCGAGGCTGTAATAAGCAGTGTCATCAAGAAGTTCAAAAAGGTCATATTTACGGATGGTGTTATCCGAATCGCTACTCATATTCACGATGCCCCAGGGAGTCTCAAAGGCCATGATTTCGGAGATAGGTGTAAGAAGTTGGTCCGGTGCATTCGGATCCAGGCCTCGAATCACTTTGCCGGCAAAGATCACGTTTTGATATTCATGAGACATTTCAGCCAGCAGCGCATCTGCTTCAGGGCGTGAGTTTTCGGTAAATTCCACGTCGAAGACAATGAGTCTGGCACCTGCCAGGCTGAGGTTTTCGATCAGTTTCGCATGATACTCCCGCGGGAAAGGCCAGGATATATTGAGCGCACCAAAGCTGGCATCATCGATCGCGATGATCACCACTTCCTCACTGGGTGTACGAGGCCCCCGCAGCCGGAACAGGCTATCCTGGACTTTGAAATCCAGAGAGTGGAAGAAAGGGAAAAGGAAGAGTATCTTGATAAAGGCAATGATGATCAGGACGATGATGAAAGATCGATATTTAGACATAGCTTAGCTCCTTTGCGCCGGCAATACAGAGAAAAGAAAGGGGAAAATCAAGGAGCGTGACTAATGCCACGCTCCCGATACTTTTTAGAATCTCTGGGACAGGCCAAACCTGAAGCTGGTGGAGCTGTAATCCACATCGTCTATGTCATCATTAGCATAGCTTCTGATGCCTAGATCTG
>JAQUJJ010000257.1 GCA_028681035.1 Candidatus Cloacimonadota bacterium | reverse complement strand
CCTTCTTTCATTGTTAAACACCTCATTACACAAAAAATTGGGCGAATCAGATGGCAGGACAGGCCTTTATCCTGTCAAGACTTTTCTTTGCTCAGCTCAGATCCCCCAGTTTTTTAAAACATGGTATGATAAGTTGATTAGCATCGTATAAGTTCTCACCCAAACCTTCAAATCAGTATCACCTTTTTTTTCAATTCGTCGATATCGGAGCCTGTCGATATCACGATTTTCTCAAATGAAATTCCACGATTTCAAACTGAGTTTCTAGGCTAAACCAGCGGAATAGATTAGAGATTTTCGATTACGAATCAGTAAAACATATCTCAGGAAGCAGAATGTATCACGATTATGTCAGAGGTATTTTGTAAGGCATAGAATGGCTACATAACATGCTTTTATCCCCAGAATCTATGGAGAATCCAAGCCATCGACATAATCGGCAACACCATATTTAGGGTAGCCAATAACATATGATACGAATAATTCTACAATTACAAAAGCCAAGAATGCTGAGCTAAGAATTATACAAGCTTTTCTCACTTGAACCACCACCAGCCGATGGTTACGAAGGCAAAGTTCATCAAAACGCCGGCGTACATGAACCAGTCTGATCTTGTGGCTTTAGCCAGGGCTTTATGCTTGCGTTTGTATTGATTCCAAACCTGGAGAATGCTAAGCCCAATTCCATGCCACAGTCCCCACAGTACAAAATACCAGTCAGGTCCATGCCAGAGGCCACATAAAGCCATGGCTATTACCGGTACAAAGAAGATTTGCCATGTCTTCTTGCCACTGATCTTAGATAAGGGGAAGAACAGGTAATCACGGATCCAGTCTGACAACGAGATGTGCCATCTGCGCCAGAACTGGCTTATATTAGATGCCAGGTACGGATTATTGAAATTCTCCATGATCTTAAAACCAAAGAACCTGGAAGAACCAATGGCTATATCACTGTACCCGGCAAAATCAAAGTATATCTGAAATGAATACCCCACCAGAGCTAAGAGCCTGATCCATTGAGCATAATGATGGGGGCTTGTCCAAACAGGGGCAATAAAATATCCAATCCAATCAGCTATAACCAGCTTTTTAAACATGCCAAATACAATGCGCATGAAGCCATAGTCGATATTCTCCCACGTAAATGGCATTCTGGCATGTTCAGCTTGAGGTTTAAAGCGCTCAAAGCGCTCGATTGGTCCCGCCACAAAGATAGTAAAGAGGCTGCTGTAGAGGATGAAATCGATAAACCTGCCCGGTTTTACTAAGCCCCATTTGATGTCGGTAAGATAGCTGATGTGCTTGAATACGATATAGGATATCCCTAATGGTAGTAGCAAATTGCGAATATCAAACTGTGGAAGCGTGTCGATTAAGCTCGCCAGACTATTGATAATACCGCCCAAGAAGCCCAAGTACTTAAAAGCTATCAATGCTGATAGTATCAGAAACACGCCTAATAAGTGGATCCAAGCCTTCTTGGGATATGTTGAAATGACTATGCCAAAAGTGTAGCTGATTAATGTAAGAATTGCTACAACTGCCAAGCTCCATTTATCCATCAGATAGATGAAGGCAAAGCTGGAGATAATCAGCAGCACATTCCTGATATACTGTTTAGGAATCAACCAATACACCAAAACGGCTATTATCAGTATTCCAAAATATTGGATCGATATCATTAAGCTTCTATACCTCAGTTTTTTGCTTTCTTAGAACTGGTTTATCACCTCAACCATTTGTCGCACAGTATCGAAGCTCTCAGCGGTAATGCGTGGCGCAGGGATCTTCTTGCCAAATTCTTTCTCAATGTAGGTCTGCAGAGAAACTAGCGAAAATGAATCTATCAGCCCACTGGATATCAATTTTGTGTCTTGCGTAATATCCGTATCCGGATCGTCCAGAAACTCATCAATAATGAATTCAATCAATTTCTCTTCCATTTCTTACCTCTATTCCTGGCTAAGAGCCAGTAGTTCTTCTTTGCTTTTTCCCAATATTTCGTACTTTTTGCCGATCTTTACGAATGCTTCGAGGGCTTGATCCAAGTGCCTCTGCTCATGCGCTGCTGATAGTTGGGTACGGATTCTTGCCTGACCTTGTGCTACAACAGGGAAGAAGAAGCCAACAGCAAACACGCTTTCTTGATAAAGTTCTTTAGAAAAAGCCTGAGCAAGCTTGGCATCGTAGAACATAATCGGAACAATTGGGGAATCGCCAGCTACGATGATGAATCCTGCATCAGTTAGAGCGTTTCGCCACCATTTCATGTTGCGTTCCAGCTTATCTCTTCGCTCTGTGCTTGCTTCCAGAATATCCAGCACTTTCATGCTTGCCATTGTGATGGTGGGTGCTAAAGTGTTTGAGAACAAGTATGGTCTTCCCCTCTGACGTAACATATCAATCAGTTCTTTTCTCCCCGAAACACAGCCTCCGGACGCACCACCTAAAGCCTTACCAAATGTTGTAGTGATGATATCAATTTTACCCATCACACCACAGAGTTCATGCACACCCTTACCTTTTGTTCCCATGAATCCGGTGGCATGAGAATCATCAACGAAGACCATGGCGTCAAATTCTTGCGCTAGGGTCACAATCTCATCCAGCTTGGCAATATCGCCGTCCATGGAGAAAACTCCATCCGTGATAATGATCTTGCGGGGACGATCCTGATACATCTCAAGTTTCTTTCTGAGGTGCTTCATGTCACTGTGCTTATAGGTATCGTGCTGAGCTTTTGCCAATCGCATACCGTCGATGATGGACGCATGTACCAAACGGTCAGAGATCATGATATCATTTTCGTCCAGCAAGGTTTCGAATACAGCACCATTGGCATCAAAGCATGAGCTGAAAAGGATTGTGTCTTCTGTACCAAGGAATGTGCTTAATCTGGCTTCCAGCTCTTTATGAATGTCCTGAGTTCCGCAGATAAAACGAACCGAAGATAGTCCATAACCTCTGTGATCCAAGGCTTCATGTGCTGCTTTGATCACTTCTGGATGACTGGATAGCCCCAGATAGTTGTTGGAGCACATATTGATAAGCTGCTTGCAATTGCTACCGGCTGGAAATTCAACCTTTACTTCGGCTCCCTGTAGGTCACAGATGATGCGTTCATTCTTGTAGAGACCATTATCCTCAATTTCTTTAAGGATGCTCTGATATAACAAACGAGTTTGATCTGAATATGCCATCATTCACCTCATTTTACTTAATTCTTTGATTCCCATAATGTCATGAGGGCTTCAGCCAAGGCTTTGTTTCCCTCCATATTTAAATGACCTGCACCACCAATCATATACTTAGGATATGCAAGAGGTCTCACTTGAATTGGGATACCTTGTTTCTCGCAGAATTCACTTAAAGCAGTATTAAAACTTGGATCTCCGACAATCGATACTACTCTGAATCTGCTATATTCACTCGAATAAGCTTCCAAACAATCAATCATATCCTGAGACAGGCTATAATCTAGATAATTTTCTTGTTCTTGCTCATTTGTTTCGGATTTGGCTGGGCTGGGCTCATCAACCCCATCATCCTTGAGGCAGCCATTATATAATACCTCAACTAGAGATGATGAGTTACGTAACTCAATTCCCAGTCTCATTTTCAGTGAATTGTTCTTTCTACCAATTCCTTCCGTTTTATCGAAAGTGAAAGGCTTGGGATGTCTGTTGAACCAGTCTTTATTATCAGAATTTAGAACTAGAATAACATCTTCCGCACTAAAATCCAATCTTTCCTGATGTAGCATTATCCTAAACCAGGAATTATAGGGATCATGCCCACTACAACCCAGATTAAGAACAGTTCGATTATAACCCGCCTCTGACAAT
>JAQUJJ010000256.1 GCA_028681035.1 Candidatus Cloacimonadota bacterium | reverse complement strand
TGCAAAACTTCAAAGTATATCGTGACGATGTACTTTTAACTACAACCCCCAATAGCACATACACAGATTACGCCGTAAGCAATGGCAACAGTTATACCTATTATGTAGTTGCAGTCTATGCTGGTGGTGAATCCGATCCTACAGATTCGATTGAAGTAATTGCTGGCTATCCCACTTCAGTAATAATCGGTTCTGGAACAGCGTTTACTACTACAACCGATGCCAGCCCAATTAGTGCATGGTACAAATCACGTCATGGACAATCCGTATATACTAAGTTAGAGCTCAATGCTCTTGGTATTTCGGGTCCCACCATCATTACCGCACTTGGTTTCAACATTGGCGAAGCGCCTGCAGTTGAGCTGTCTAACTTCATTATCAGAATGAAGCATACCAATGCCACAGAAGTTGCCACTATGCAGGATGCTGCCAATCTCAGCACAGTTTACAGCAATTCTGCTTACACACCTCAAACCGGATGGGATATGCTCAGTCTCGATACACCTTTCCTGTGGAATGGGACAGATAACATCCTGGTGGATACCGCATTTGGACTCTTGAGCGAATACAATCAATCTGGAATCGTGCAATACAGCTCAATTACAGACGGTTACTGCTATCTGCAAAACGACACTACAGATCAGCGCAATATCTTCACTGGGGGGACCGTGAGCACACACAGACCCAATGTAAGGTTCTACGTTTCTCAGTACTCTGATGAACCTCAGCTCTCACTTAGTCCCTCAACCTTAGATTTTAGCGGAATAGATGCCGGTACTTACTCCGAAATGGGGTTTAGCATAATAAATCTGGGTGCTGGAACTCTTGTACTTAGTTCTGCACCGGAAATCAGCGGTGATGATGCCTACGAGTTTCTTTTGATTGATGAAAACAGCTATCCGCTCTCTCTTACTTTCAATCAATCTGCCTCCTACACGGTTCGCTATCTGCCCTCTGCTTCCGGGCAGCACAGTGCGCAAGTAAATATCGATTATGAAGATGGTTACAGCTTGAGTCTTAGCGGCAGTGCCTTTGATCTCATTTTTGGTGATGGTTTTGAGGCTTATGCGGATTTCAGTTTGGACTTAAGCCCCTGGACTCAGTATGACGGGGATGGTAGCACTACATACGGCATAGAAAACGTCACTTTTACAAATTCCGGCTATACCGGTTCTTTCATCGCTTTTAATCCCGCAACCACGAATCCGGCAGTTAGCACCGCCTGGATGCCTTATTCTGGAAATAAATATGCTGCTGCTTTTGCCGCTACTACTCCCCCGAATAACGATTGGTTGATCAGTCCGGCGCTAGTTGTAGGAAGCGAGGCGAGCATAAGTTTTTGGGCAAAATCCGTTAGCGACCAATATGGATTGGAGCGTTTCAAGGTGTTATATTCCACAACCGGAAACAACTATACGGATTTTACGAATTATCTTGCCGGCAGTGAGGATACATATTTGGAAGTCCCCACAGCCTGGACTCAATACGAATACGATCTGCCGGAGGAGTGTGCAAACAGCACAGTTTACATAGCAATTCAGTGTGTATCACACGATGCATTTGCCTTTTTCGTAGACGATTTTAAGGCTTACAGCAATGCCCAGTCCGCTCCACTGGCAATAGTAAATCCAGCAGAATTTTGCTTTGAGGATTACTATCCTTTTTACACTCTGGAAAAGCAATTCAGCCTCACCAACGGTGGAGGTGCTATTCTCACGATCCCTGCCGGAGGCATCAGTCTGGAAGGAGATAGCCCTTTTAGCCTGCAAAATCTTCCCACTTTACCGGTAAATCTCGAAAACGGTCAAAGTATTACTTTTACCGTAAGGTTTTACCCCAATGCGGCAGGTGAATACGGTACCAGCCTGATCATTACAGATGCCGATGAATCCACTACCAGCGTTAGTATTTTCGCCACTTCCAGCGACAATCTGATCAATTCCTTTCCCTACATGGAAGGTTTTGAAGAGGCGACAGATCTATGGGTTAAATGGGATAAAGATGCAGATGGCTATAACTGGGAACGCTATCCCAATAATGCGACCATTGCTTCCAGCGGCAGAGCGTGTATGATCTCCCGTTCCTATCTGAATGATAGCAAATCCACATTGAAGGGAGAAAGCGATCCAGATTTTGCATCCCCAGCTCAAGCCAAACCGAACTTGGCGCACAATACTGAAATGAAGAGCATAGCCACACAAGAAATTATCCCTCATATCCACAACACCACTAAAGGACCGTTAACGCCGGATAACTGGTTGATCTCGCCGCGTATACAGCTAGGTGAGAATCTGCGGCTAACCTGGCGCATAGCTGCTCAGGATTCAGAATGGCTAGCGGAAAACTATTCTGTACTGATCTCAAACACTACGCCTGAAGTGGATCAGTTCGAAAGTAAATATACCGAAACTATAGCAGATAGCCTGTGGCAGAGCCGTAGTATCAGTTTGGCGGAGTATGCCGGAGATACCATCTATATCGCCTTTCGTCATCATAATTGTACCGATCAGTTTTGGATCAAACTGGATTCTGTTAAAATATTGCCTGCAAACGCCGAATGTGGTGATGCCATTGTAGAAGACACTGCCTTTAATATTGCCTTGCCAGCTATTACCGATACTTCCAGAAATATCCCGCTCAATGTTACTATCGGCGGCAGCGGTTTTACAAATGGAGAACTTATAATTTCTCAAGTTCAATATGCAAACTC
Source organism: Candidatus Cloacimonadota bacterium (assembly GCA_028681035.1). Next base: position 1,153 of record JAQUJJ010000256.1, on the reverse strand, counting down.
CCAATTAGATTTACCCAATGCCGGTTTAAGTGTGGCATTAAGTGGTTCCACATTTTCAAACCGGGAGATCAGTGTTGTTCACAATTTGGGTTTTGTCCCTTTGCAGGCTTTTTGGCGTATTATACCTGGAGGATGGAATATTCTTACTCCCGATGACCCTTCTGTAAGCTTATGGAACAGCACCACTTTAGTATTTACTATTGGCATGGAAAGCAAAGCCGATGGAGATTTTGAAATTGTATTTCCCCAATCGCAAGATGATACTTTGCCTGTAACTTTAACCGGATTCTCTGCAGTATTAGCCCAAAACGGTAGAGTTAAACTTAATTGGATTACCGCTTCCGAAACTGGAGTATTGGGATACTTGGTTTTGCGCAACGAAACGGAAGATATGCAATCTGCTACTGTTATATCTAATATGATACAAGCAACAAATAGTTCTACAGAACAGATTTATGAATACTACGATACCGATACCACGCATGAAACCAAATATTACTATTGGCTTATGGGCAGAGATTTCAATGGCGAAGAATATACCTTTGGGCCAGTAAATGTTTTTGTGTATGGGGCAGAAGATGGCACAGGAATTCCGGCAATTACAAAGAATCTGGGCAATTATCCCAATCCCTTTAATCCCGATACTACCATCCGCTATAGCATTGCTGAACCTGGTATGGTTACTATGACCATCTATAATTCACGAGGTCAAGTAGTCCGAAAGTATCAAACCAATCATAACAAATCAGGATTATACCACTGGATCTTCGACGGTAAAGACTATATGGGAAACAACCTGAGCAGTGGTGTTTATTTCTACCGCTTTGAAGCAGGGAAAGTGCAAAGTATTCACCGCATGATGCTGATGAAATAAACCCTTAGGATGCTTTGCAGTAGCTACTTATTACACAAAGTAATGCTCATGATGTTACGCTAATTTCTGCAGATGCTTGAATATGGCAAACCCATTTCCTTAAGCTATGCTTAGGCATTTTTGAAGCAGAGATCCTCTTGTGAGTACAGCAGAATGGTAGCTTGAACGATTGCTAATAATAGCTTGAAGCACTGAAGGTTGAGCAAGTAGAAATTTAGCGATTGAAGCAATTGATTTCTTTGTCACACATATTGTTACAGTATGTTTATCAATGAGATC
>JAQUJJ010000255.1 GCA_028681035.1 Candidatus Cloacimonadota bacterium | reverse complement strand
TGCAGGCGATTTATTTCGAATGTATACCCGTTATGCTGATGATCATGGTTGGCGTACAGAACTACTAGACGCGAATGCCCCTGATTCAGGAGGCTTTAAAGAAGTTGTTTTTGTAATTGATGGCGATGGTGCTTATAGCCGCTTGAAATATGAAAGCGGTGTTCACCGCGTACAACGTGTACCAACGACTGAATCGAGTGGGCGCATTCATACGTCGACGGTAACGGTTGCGGTTCTTGTGGAAGCAGAAGAGGTTGATGTGGTGATCAATGCAAACGATCTGCGTATTGATACGTATTGCGCTAGTGGCGCGGGTGGACAGCATGTTAATAAAACAGAGTCAGCGGTACGTATTGTCCATTTACCAACAGGGGTCGTTGTGCAATGCCAAGATGAAAAATCACAGCTCAAAAATAAGGAAAAGTGCATGCGTGTTCTTCGGTCTAAGGTATTAGAACTGGCGCAAGCAGCGCAACATGCTGAAGTAGCGGAAGAACGCAAGGGACAGGTAGGTACAGGGGATCGTAGTGAACGAATTCGTACGTATAATTTCCCACAAGGGCGAGTGACGGATCACCGCATTGGTCTAACATTGCATAAACTGGATTTTGTACTCAATGGCGATATTGATGAAATTGTGAATGCTTTAATTGCCTCCGATCAAAGTAAGAGAATGAAGCAGGCTGATTAAGATGAAAGATAATAAAGATGTTTGGTGTATTGAGACAATCTTAAATTGGACTAAGCAGTACTTTACTGAAAAAGGCGTGGAAACTCCACGCCTTGATGCCGAAGTACTGCTTTCCCATGTTTTGAAAACCGATCGGTTGTATTTATATGTGCACTTTGATCAACCATTAGAAGGAAAAGAATTGGCGACTTTCCGCGAAGCTGTCAAAAAAAGAGTAACTCGTCTACCTGTAGCCTATATTATTGGTAGCAAAGAATTCATGGGGCTGGATTTTCAGGTAACGCCAGCAGTCTTGATTCCAAGACCAGACACAGAAATCTTAGTTGAGACGGCTCTGAAGCGCTTAACTGCTGTAGAGCATCCGAAAATATTAGATATTGGGACAGGTAGTGGTGCGATTTGTATCAGTATGTTAGTGAATTTGCCGTCTGCTCAGGCAGTTACAGTTGATATTTCGCCAGATGCTCTTGATGTTGCTAAAAGTAATGCTGAGAAACATCAAGTCATGGAGCGTCTTAGTTTTTGTCAAGGCGATTTATTTGCACCTGTTAAGGGGCAGACGTTTACTGCTATTTTGTCAAATCCACCTTACATTCCGGAGGCTGATATAGCCGGTCTTACACCAGAAGTGAGGAAGGAGCCCAATTTAGCTTTAGTAGGTGGTAAAGATGGTCTTGATTTTTATCGTCGGATTATTAACGAGGCTACCGATTATTTGGATAAAGACGGATTTATTGCTATGGAAGTAGGCATTGATCAGGCTAGAATCGTTGCAATGATGGCCGAGGAAACGGGATGGTTTACTGTTAGTGATATTGTGAAAGATTATGGTGGAATTGAACGTGTAGTGGTATTGACATTGAAAGAAAGCTGCTAAGTAGAATGCATATATATAGCATTAAGAAAATGACAGCTAGATTGTGAGTCTGTCTAGTATGGGCTATAGGGCTTCGCTTGCGTCCTTCGTAAAGCCACTCAGCCCTATAGCCCATACTAGACGATTGCCATAAAGCGAGTTTATTGGTCTTTATATAGACTTTAAAGATATCGTATCACTCAAAAAAGTGAGGATTATGTATGGATACTGAGTATTTGATAGTAGATAAAGAACAGCCCGATAAGAGCATTATGGAAAAGGCTGCTAAGATTCTCAAGCAGGGTGGATTAGTGGCGTTTCCTACGGAAACTGTATATGGGCTTGGTGCGAATGGTCTAGATAGTGAGGCGGTCAGCAAAATCTATCAGGCGAAGGGTAGGCCGTCAGATAATCCGCTGATACTACATATTGCTAGTCAGCAGGACTTGATTCCATTAGTCAAAGAGATCTCTCCGAATGCACAGCGTTTAATGGATGCCTATTGGCCTGGACCTCTTACGGTAGTGCTAAAGCGGAGCGATATGGTACCTGACAATGTTGCTGGTGGTCTTGATACGGTTGCAATCCGTTTGCCTGATTGTGTTGTTGCGCAAGAACTGATTAGGCAAGCCGGGATGCCGATTGCGGCGCCGAGTGCTAATACTTCAGGACGGCCAAGTCCGACAACTGCTGAGGCGGTACTGGCAGACCTTAATGGACGAATTGATGCGATCATCGATGCTGGGAGCTGCGCTATTGGCTTAGAGTCGACTGTTGTGGATTGCACTACACCGATTCCTACGCTACTTCGGCCAGGTGGTATTACGCTTGAGATGCTAATGGCTACGTTAGGGGAATTGGAAGTGGATCCTACTTTAGGGGGTAGTGTAGAATGTCTTCCGAGGTCGCCAGGGATGAAATATACGCATTATGCACCTGCCGCTCCGATGATGTTATTTGAAGGAGAATATCCGCAAATCGTCAGCCTAATGTTGCTGGAAATTGAAAGTGCATTGATGCAAGGCAAAAGAGTAGGAACCATTGTTTCTGAGCAAACGATGCAACGTTTACCGGATGGTGTTATTGCCGTATCGTATGGTTTGCGGGAGGATGTGGAACAGATTGCTACTAATTTGTATACCGCTTTACGCAGTTTTGATGGGAATCTTGTTGATGTAATTTATGCTGAGGGTATTAATGAAGAGGGACTTGGGCTTGCGATTATGAATCGTCTGCGTAAGGCGAGTGGTTATCGGATTATCAAAGGATAACATATCCGCTGTTTTCTCCACATATATATGAGCTGTGGAGGTGGAGATGTTGAGTAGTATTGAGTTTTTTATATTAAGTATGGCCTTAGGGACGGACTTATTCTCGGTGGCCATTCCGATTGGTATGAATCGCATACCGTTCATCATTGTTTTCCGTGCGGCTGTTACGTTTGCGATGTTTCATATTGTCCTGATTCTATCGGGCTATTATGTTGGGCATTTTCTCGGGGCGATAGTTGAACGTATTGGCTCAGATCGTATAGAGTGCCCGATCCTGGTCATGCAAAATTGGGCCAGTATTCTAGGGGCAGTTGTGTTAACGGGTTTGGGCATTTATATGATTAAAGAAAGAATGAGTACGGCTGTGCCAGAGAAAAATAAGGCTCATCCGTTACAAGGGTATTCACTGCTTCTATTAGCAACAAGTGTCAGCCTTGATGCATTGGCTGCTGGTTTTAGTATGGGAATGATGGATGTTGATTTAATTAAATTGAGTATAATTTTGGGTGTAGTCATCTTCAGTATTGCGGTGCTAGGACTTAGTGTAGGGCGACAAGTCTATCGCTATATTGGCAACCGTGCGGAATTGATGGGCGGAATGGTACTGATTTTGCTAGGAATACATATGCTTTGGAATATGCTGTGCTAGTTAATAAAAATAACAATGATGAGTTATACTATTGATATTGGAAAGGCAGTTGAACTGATTCTATGTTACATATTTTGTTTATTTGTACTGGCAACACTTGTCGTAGTCCAATGGCTGAAGCTTTATTGAAAGCCAAGATACAAGAAGAGAACTTAGAACAATTGATTACCGTATCATCTGCTGGTATTGCTGTGTGGAAGACTGATCAAGCATCGAAGCATGCTCAAACTGTTATGCAAGGCGTTGGCCTTGATTTGACAAATCACCGCTCCCGTCAGTTATTGCCTGAACATATTGCAGCTGCTAGTATCATACTTGTTATGACTGAAAATCACAAAAGAGCGGTATTCTCGCTAGTTCCTGGGGTACAAAGTAAGGTATATACGTTGGCTGAGTA
>JAQUJJ010000083.1 GCA_028681035.1 Candidatus Cloacimonadota bacterium | reverse complement strand
GCCACGCTGCCGGCTGAGAGTGCCATTTCCACTGGGGCAGAGGGGGCACTGCAGGTTGCAGATATTGCTGGGTTCGATCATCACTGCCGGCGGATAGTGCCTTAGGATCACTCTTTTGGAAAGGACGGACAGACGATAATCCAAGGCTGAGCCGATGAGATGCGTCAGTCTTTGACCTTTCAAGAAGGCAGAGGCAAGACGCAGTTTATCGTTTGATAACATATTTTATATCTCGGCCTTTTTGAGGAAAAGCAAACCGATGAGGGTGAAGGCCAGATTGGGTGCCCAGGCAGCCCAGATGGGCGGGATAATGCCGTTGTAGCCCAGACTCTGGCTGATCTGCACCACGATGAGATAGGCAAAACAGACCACCAGCCCCAGCATGAAGACCCAGCCCCGGCCTTTGCTACGCACATTGGCGGTGGCGATGGGGATGAAGAAGAAGATCACGATCAGGTTCGTGAGCGGAAAGGAGATCTTCATGTGCAGATCCACGATTTCCTTGCTGGCATCATCTCCCAAGCGCTGAAGGCGGGCAATATAATCTCGCAGCTCCATGAAATTCAGTGCCAGAGTCTTTTTGGTGATGCGGATAAAATCCTGGGGTTCCACATTCAGCACTGGGATGCTCGTTTTGGGATAGTATCTGGCAAAGACCTGCCTGCCTCCAGAGAACCTGCGGATATCGCATTCCTGAAGTTCCCAGCCTGTGCCATTCCAGCTTGCGCTACTGGCAGTCAGCCTTTCGGTGATTTCGCCGGTCTCAAAATCGATCTTGGTCAGGTCAATAATGCGCAGGGTATTCTTATAGCCATCAAAGAAGCCAAAATAGTAAAAGTCGTTTTCTTTGCCCCGATAGTTGATGCGGGCTTTCAGCATTTGATCATCGGGCTGTTCACCTTTGATCTTTACATTGTAGAGGACGTTTCTTTCGGATTCAGCATAAGGCAAGAGGTATTCACCCATCACAGCCACCGCCCCCGAGATCATGAGTCCCAGAGCAAAAAGCGGCAGCATGGCACGTTTGATGCTGACCCCTGCAGCCCGGATGGCCACAGATTCGTTGTGCTTGGCCAGATTGTTCATCATGAAAAGGCCCGTGAGCAGCACTGTAACAGGAGATGTAAGCACGATCAAATAGGGCAGACGCAGGAGAAAATACAGCATGGCCAAATCCACCGAAGCCCCTGCGCGCAGCAGTTTGGGCAGATTGTCCACCACATCGATCACGATAAAGACCGCAGCAAAGCTTAAGAAGATGATCACATAAGTGCGTAGAAACTCGCCCAGAATGTATCTGTCCATGAGGCGGCGCATCAGTGTATTACCTCATCTGGAGGAGCGATCTTTTTGTTGAGTTTCATGTGTTTCAATCTCCAGGAAAGCACCTGCAGATCCAGGATGCGTTTTTCATAGATCGAGCCCCAGATCAAAAGACAGGCCAGCACGAAGAAGATAATATTGGACAGCCACATAGCCAGGAATGGACTCATCATCCCTCTGTCACCAGCTTGTTCACCCATATTGAGGGCTACATAATAGACCAGAAAGATCACGCTGGAGACACTGAAAGCCATGCCGATTCCGCTGGTCCTGGTCATCAGCCCCAAGGGCACGCCGATCATGATAAAGATAATGATGGCAAAGGACAGGGCGAACTTTTTGTGATACTCCACCTGCAGAGCCCGGATGTTGTCCTCGAGCTCCAAGACCCGGTTTTGGGCCACCTGTTGCATAGAGTACAGCCGTTTTTGTTCCACCTGCATTTCATAGGGATTGCCCTGATAATCAGCCCTGTCGAGCCTGGCCTGTAGCTTCTTTGCTTCATCCCGCTTGAGGCCAAGCTCTGCTTTGCGGGTGTCCAAAGTCTCAGTCAATTGCCCATAGGTCATTTCCCGGTCGCTGCGATAGCCGGTTTCAAAGATATCGGTGCGGTTGCCCAAATCCCGGATATTGATAATATATTGCTCGAAACTGGTGCTATTATATCTGCCTTTTTCGCGTTCATTACGCTGCTGCATCTCTCCTTCCTTCAGGATGATGCGCATGGAATTGCCGTTGTTCATCTGAATAACCTGGCCGCTTTTGGCATAGATCGTCCGGGGGAATCTGCTTTCACTGCGGTCATAGATGAGCACGTCCAGCAGCTCGGTTTCGGTATTTTCCCGGCACCAGACGGTATAATCCAAAAGGTTGTTGTATTCCCCGGCCTCAATGATGGTCATGGGCTTGTAGTAGGCTATTTTCAGCATCAGGTTTTTGAGTTTGTGATTTGTATTCGGCAAGAACCAGTGATTGAAATAGACCATGAGCCCGGTGAGCATCACAGCCGCGATGATCAGGTAGGTGAGCATCTTATAGATATTGATCCCGCTGGTTTTGATGACCATGATCTCGCGGTCCACACTCATCCGCCCAAAGGCCAGGATGGTGGCCACGAGCACCGCCATGGGGATCGACAAAGCCAGCATATAAGGCATGGACAAAGCAAAGACTTCCAGCACTATGCCAGCGGGCAATTGCTTCTCTATGATGATATTGAGCAGATCAATGACGCGATCGATCAAAAGCACGAAAGTCACCACCAAAAGCGAGATCAGGAAGGGCGAGATGTGCTCTTTGAGAATGTAGCGTTTCAGGATCAACTTGTGCCTTCCAACATGGCCAGCAGTTCATCTTCATTGATAATCTTCACTGTGCCCAGCTTTTCGGCCTTGGTGAGTTTGGAACCCGGTTTTTCGCCCAGGATCAGATAATCCAGGCTTTTTGAGACTCCGCTTAAGATCTTGCCGCCATGGCTGATGATCAGGCTTTCCATGTCCTTGCGGGAGATCTTGCTGAGACTGCCGGTGACCAGAAAAGAAAGCTCCGCGAAGGTCTCTGATTCTTGTGTCGATTCATAGCTCAGCTTCAGCCCCTGTTTGGCTAATTCTTGCACGAGGCTGAGGTTTTTGGGGTTTGCAAAGTAATCTGCGATGGACTCAGCGATTTTCTCGCCTACTTCCGGCACCTCGCTAAGTTCCTCAGCGGTGGCTGCTTCCAGCGCTTCAATATTCTGAAAATGGACAGTTAGATTGCGTGCGGTGACAGTCCCCACATGGCGGATACCAAGCGCGAACAGCACGCGGTCAAAGTTCTTATCTTTGGATCTTTGGATAGCTTCCTGCAGATTTTGGGCAGATTTCTCCCCTATTCGTTCCAGTTTCTTCACTTTCTCATAGTCGATTTGATACAGATCTGCGATGCTGGCGATGATGCCTTCTTGCAGGAATCGGGATACGATCGAGGTCCCCAGTCCCGTAATATCCATGGCATCGCGGGAGGCAAAATGCTCGATTCTACGTGCCAATTGTGCAGGACAATCCGCTGAACTGCAATAATCTATGGCCGCTTCAGCTTCCCGGGAAAGAGGGCTCTGGCAGACCGGGCATGTGTCCGGTAGAGAAATCGGCTGGGCTCCGGCAGGCCGTTTGTCCAGGTTTACAGCCAGGATTTTGGGGATGATCTCACCGCTTTTTATGAGCCGGAGAGTATCACCTTCATGTATATCAAGGCGGCGGATTTCGTCAAAATTGTGTAGTGTACTGCGCGAGACTGTAGTCCCAGAGATATATACGGGTTCCAGGATCGCCACCGGGGTAATCGCTCCCGTGCGTCCCACCTGAAAATCCACACCCTTCAGCAAGGTCTCTTTCTCTTCAGGTTTAAATTTGTAGGCGATAGCCCATTTGGGGCTCTTGGCTGTAGAGCCAAGTCTATGGTGTAGAGCCAGATCATCCACTTTTACCACCACGCCATCGATGTCATAGTCCAGTTCACCCCGCTGCTCTTCCATCTGGGTGCAGAAGTCGATCAGGCTGTCTTTATCCTTGCAAACGCAGTGTTTATCACTGATGGGGAAGCCACTATCCTGCAGCCAGCGCAGCAGTGTGTCCTGGCTGTTAAAAGGAGCAGTGCCCGCGATATAGCCTGTGGTATAAAAGAAAGCCCTCAATGGCCGTGCTTTGACCAGCTTGATGTCTTTCAGTTTGATAGATCCGGCGGCAGCATTACGCGGATTGGCAAAAGGCTTTTCCTCATTTTGACGCCGGCCTTCATTCATGGCCAAAAAGTCTTTGATAGGGAAATAAATCTCGCCTCTGATCTCAATATCGCTTTTGAAAGATATTTCGCGAGGGATCTGGGGCAGGGTGAGAAAGTTTTCGGTAACATCTTCTCCCACAGAGCCGTCTCCGCGAGTAGTGGCATATTGAAGCTTCCCGTAAGAGTAGAAAAGATTGATGCCAAAGCCGTCGATTTTGGGCTCCAGACAAAGCTGAGGTTTTTCCCCCAGTTCAAGTGAGATTTTATCCCACCAAGTGATTACTTCCTGTATGGAAAAAGCATTGGCCAGGCTTGCCATCCGCTCTTTATGCGGGATGGTTTTGGCAGATTTATCCAGATCAATGCCCACCCTGTCCAATACCGCAGGAGCCTGAGCTAGAGGATGTTTTGCCTGTAAATCCTGTAATTCCTGCATCAGCAGATCATATTCATAATCCGCTATTTCAGGGCTGGCTTCAGCATAATACAAGCGGTTGTGCCGCTCGATTTCTGCGCTGAGGGCTTGGATGCGTTTTTTGATCTGGGCTTTCGTCATGGCAGGTAGTACATTGAGGGGCGGCGATCCGCAAACACGCTGTTCACTTCACTAACCTTTTTATCAGAAGCCAGTTCAGGATCTATTACCACGCTGTAAATCCCCTCTTCGGTATCGTTCATACGGATCAGGATTTCACCTTTGGTGCCCAAAATCTGACTTTTGCCGGTGAAATACTGCTTGTACTCGCCGTTGATTTCAGTACCGGTGCGATTTGAAGTAATCGAGAATACCCGGTTTTCCAAAGATCTGGTTTTCATGGCTTCCTGGCACCAAGGCAGCACCAGATTAGAGGGGTGACAGATGATCTGAGCTCCCCTTAAAGCGAGGCTACGGGCAGATTCCGGGAATTGCCAGTCAAAGCAGATCATCATACCGATCTTGACCCCACCCTTGGCTATTGAGACCGAAAACGGACTGTCTCCGGCAGAGAAAAACAACTTCTCGCGAAAGTAGAGATGGATCTTGCGATAGATTTCATAGCTTCCATCCGGATTCACCAAAGCTGAGCTGTTGTAATATTTATCAGCGGATTTTTCGGCAAAGCCATAGACGATGCTGCAATTAATTGATTTTGATAAAGCTCTAAAGCCCTGGAAGATCTCTCCTTCAGGGATGCTTTCCGCCACTTTCTCCATCTCATCCAGGTGAGTAAAGACATAGCCTGAAATAGCCAATTCCGGCAACACGACTAGGTCGCTTTTGAGATCTTTCAGCATTGAGTTGATCTTGGCAAAATTCCTTTGGGGCTCTAAAAACTCCGGTTTGTACTGTAACACCGATACTGTGTATTTCATTGTCTCACCCTCATTAGCGGTGCGATGGCCCTATCAAAGGCGCCATGCACTTTGCAGATTAGCAGTCCATAATTTGTGATGGGAACGCCCCGCCTGTGACATTCCAGGATTCTGCGGTTCATCTCTGCGGCATTGATCATGCAGCCCCCGCAGTGAACGCAGAGGGCAAAGTCTTCCAGATTTTCCGGGAAATCGTGCCCGGCATAGACTTCATAGATTAGCTTTTTGCCGGTATATTTACTGATCCAACGTGGCAGTTTTACCCGGCCAATATCGTCTTCCTGAGCGTGATGAGAACAGGCTTCGGCTATCATCACCTTGTCCCCGTCTTTGAGCCGATCGATCTGATCGATGCCCGTAAGCAGCACATCCAGCTCGCCCTTGTAACGCGCGAAAAGAATGGAAAAAGTGGTTAATTCAATGGGCTCGGGAGTCTCTCGATTCACTTGCTCGATGACCTGAGAATCTGTAACCACAAGGTCCGGCGGCTCACTCAGCATAGCCAGGGCTTCCCCCAGTTCGGTCTCTTTGACCATGATGCCAATAGCATCGCGATCCAGAATCTCTCTTAGGGTCTGCACTTGCGGCAGGATCAAACGGCCCTTGGGAGCTGCGCTGTCGATGGGGCAGACCAGGATTATCCTGTCTTTGGGTTTGATGATGTCAGCCAGGATCACGCGCTCTTCTTTATCGCTCTTTGGAGCCAGCTTCACCAGTGCAGCTTTTGCTTCGGAGATACCTGTCTTGGCTTTGGCGGAAAGGCTCACATAAGGGATCTTAAGGTCTTCGCAGTAGCGTAGGTTAGCTGCTCCCGCCTGCGAAATGTCAGCTTTATTGAAGACCATGAGCAGGGGAATCTTCATCTCCCTGATTTGGTTAAGCATATCCAGTTCGTGCTTATCAAACTTGCTGCCGTCATTTATAAAGATCACAATATCAGCTCTGTAGAGGATCTTACGGGCGGAGGCCACCCTTTTTTGCCCCAATTCACCTTCATCATCCAGACCGGCAGTGTCATAAAAGGTTACCGGTCCCAGAGGCGATAGCTCATAGTGCTTGGCTACCGGGTCTGTGGTCGTGCCAGGAGTCTCAGATACAATGGCAACTTCTTGCCCGATCAGAGCATTAATCAAACTGGATTTTCCTGCATTTCTACGCCCCAAAAGGGCAATAATCAATCTTTCACCACGAGGGGTAGTACTCATCTATCTGCTCCATATATTCTTATCTTTCTTTTCATACAGCCAAATCAGCCCTTTTCCGTCAAGTCCTTTTTTAGAGGGCCTGTCATGTGATAAAGCAAAGCCCATCTCAAGCTCAAACTCTACGCTAAACCAATAGAATGTAATCCTGCCAAACATTCTGTAAATATAATCCTCAGTACAGCCAAATCTTTTTGCTTTGCATAATTTCAGCTATTATCAGCAGAATTTACGAGTCAAAAGGGGTGCAGGACAGCTATTTTTCCTAGGATCATTGATATATTTCCACAATTCTATAGAGAGGGAGCCGCTTTGGCATAGCTGAACTTATGGCACCATTTTGGGCTTCATCCCCTTCATCACCTTCATCGTGATCCTGGCAGCGTTCATCCCAATGCTGATGGATACAGGCGAAAATGCCGGCTCACAATCTGCCACCTTGGTCATTCGCGGTATGGCTCTGGGAGAGATCGCCATCAAGGATTATTTCCTGGTGATCTTCAAAGAAATCCGTTTGAGCCTGATCGTGGGAGTAGTTTTGGCGCTAGTGAATTTCCTGCGGATCTGGCTGTTCAATAATGACATACTGCTGGCAATGACGGTGTCGCTGCTCTTCGCCGTGGTTTTGGCCAAGACGGTGGGTTGTACGCCGCCCATCGTAGCCCGTAAATTCAAGATTGATCCGGCTATTATGGCGGCTCCGATTATCACCACGATCGTGGGCGTACTGTCGCTACTGGTTTATTTTAAGCTGGCGGTGGTCTTGCTGCATCTATGATAGGGGTATAAAAGATATAGGTAACAGATTTGAAGACAAAAAACCCGGGGAAATCCCGGGTTTTTTGTCTGATATAGCCAAAGGTTATTTCATCAGAATCATTTTTGAAGACTGAGCTCCTTGTGGCGTGGTTATTTTATACATATATATACCTGATGACACAGTTTTAAGATTATTATCCTGACCGTTCCATATGATTGAGTGATTACCTGCGTTCATCTCACTATTAACAAGGGTGTTTACCTTCTGTCCGCGGAGATTGAAGATTTCCAGTTTACATGGCATACTTGAGGGGAGCGAAAACGATATAGTGGTGGAAGGATTGAATGGATTGGGGTAGTTACATGCTATAATAACTTTATTTGGAACATCTTGCCCACTAGATTGGCACAATTCATAGACCTCATTAAGCAACAGATCGATACTCAAGATCCATTCATCATGGTTAGAAGGTTTTAGCTCAGGGTATTTCCCAGTATAGTCCTGACATTTCTGGGAGTTTCCCATGAGTGTGTAAATGTGGCCTATATCAATTACAGCATATAAGGAATCAATACTTGATGGAGGATTACTGATCACGCTTTCGTAGAAAGAAATAGCATCAATGTAATTCTCAATTCTGATATCCGTCTGTGCTATCAGTCTGGATACAATATGCTCAATTCCAGGATTCAGATGTAAGTTGTCTTCTGAAACGAAATAGGTCTTCAAAGCAGTATAATCCAAACTCGGATCTCCTCTGTCTTTCTTTAGGTCTTCAATTCTCAACAATGCCTTAACAGCAAGGGCTGCATATTCAGTATTTGGAAAGCTATCTATGATCTGCTTATAAGCTACAATTGCTGCTTCATATTCAGCGTTCATTTCATGGTTATATGCCACTCTATATAATGCTGCGGCGGAACTTTCTTCTATTGCCTCCAGATTTCCGGGAGTCCAGGTGGGCTCATAAAGAAAGGCTGATGCAGGATGCAAATCTACTTCGGGGTCAAAATTATCACCCCAATAATTATAGCGAATATCTAATGGTGGGTTATTAGGGTTATGGAAATGCATTTGAATCCAATGCTTATCGTGATGGAAGTTTTGAATGCAATTAAAAGCGCAATAATCTGGAGATGAATCATAAGTCATAAATATTTGACAATTTTGATTATACTGCACCAATTGATCTCGTTGATCTTGTCCAGGTAGCAATTCTTCCCATCCTACCAGCCACCAACTACTGAGGTTACTAGCTACAATACCACAATTATTTTGCTGAATTTGGTTGCCTTCGTAAAGCAACACATTGGATCCTATTATAGATATTCCGTTTGAGCTGTTGCTATTGATAGTATTATTTCTTATGAAATAATTGGAACCATGACCGCTATATACCAAAGAGATGCCTGTGCTATTATCGGCAATATTGTTATTGGTGATCTCAAAATTTGCTATATTAGACAAGAGAATTCCTGCGGGACTACAATCTTGGATCGTGCAGTTAGCTATATTAACAGAGTTTGTGTTTTGCGAGAATTCGTCCAGGTTGTGACAAATTATTGTGCCCCGGGTAAAGTCAGATTCAGATATATTAACAACAGTATCAAAGGTTGTTATGGAATTAGGAATAGATGGATCGTTATCATCGTTAAATGACATAGTTGTTGATTCAACCGTGAGCTGTCCGGCAATATTTACACTTGAGTCAGAATAGTCGCCTTCGATAATTGTAAGTTCAGCATTCTCATAAATAGTCTTGCACTCTTCTAATGAGGAGTTGCTATATTCTGCTTCTGATGCTTCGAATAAAGCATTTGATTCTTCGAAATCGCATGAGTTGAAGTTTGCAGTGCTGTTATTAACCGCTAAGTTTGATTGCAGCACAATGCTATTTGACATGTTAATTTGACTATCTGTGATGGTTAGGGGAGAGAGTGTTAGGGAGCAGCAAGACATTAAAGCGAAGGAATTATTTACATCTAATGGTGTTTTGTTAAACGTCGTATTTTGCATTAAAACCACATCTCCATTACTGATGTAAATACCATCCCATCTTGCCCATTGGTTAGCTCCTGCAAAACCTACATTATTTCCAATTGTTAAACCACCGTTCACAGTAAGCTTGTTTCCAAATCCATCACCCAGCAGTTCAGATGTGTTTGAGCCATAAATATCGGTATTGTCAGCAATAATCAATTGACCGTCCGATACTATAGTTGCCTGGTGGATCAGTTTCAGGCTGCCTGAGAGTTCCAGGGTTGAATTAACAGGTACATATATCTTATCCGATATCTCCAGGGTTTGATCTTCTACTGAAGCGATAGTTTCTTGATTCTGGATAATTCTGACGGCATCATGCACATGATTTTGTTTATGGGCATATACTGTCGAGAAATCTATGTTAGTGGCAGCCTGCCCATTGACGTCAGTATATACAACCCTCTTATCTGTGCTGCTGATAAATACAACTCTCGCATTTTGCACAAATGCACCTGATTCGTCTTTAACAATTACTGATTTCCCTTGATAATCAAGAGTCAACATAAGATTTGAGGGACGCGCAGTCCATATTTCCATATCGGGATCACCGAAGTAGTGTCTTGAGTGTTTTGTGCCAGCTCCGAACGGTCCTCCGTCAGTATAACGAGCAGAGGCGAAACTAACTCCTCCACACCAGGGATTAGCATTAGGATAATCATCAACAATGTCTTCGTTGAAAAGATTTGAGACAAATTTAGCTTCAAAAGGTCCTTCATAAGAAATCCTGACATTTCCAATCCATAGGGGGCCACCTATTCCGGAAGTGAATGTTGTAAAAGCTTCTGCAAATGATGGGTTCTCGGTTTCTTGAGGACTACAATCAATATCATATTGGCCTGTATTACAAGAAGCTGCAATAAATATTGGGTATTTTTTTTGGGAATTGGTCAAATTATCAAGACCATTATAGTCATTATTACCATCATATGATTCAATAAGATAACGGTCTAAGGATGTAATATAGTTTTTGATTTTAGTTTCATCATAAAACACGTGTTCAGCTACACCCATTCTTCCTTTGTTTCCATGGCATGAAAAAACTATTATACCTGGTAAAACATCATTTATTTTGGCAATAACATAATTTCCAGCCGGTCTTAAAGTTCCATCGCTAAAAGAGTCAGTTTGCCTTTCAGGAATAAACCCATGTCCTACAAGAACTGCAGAAGCGTCAGAGGTGATGTCGCTTGCAGTTAGAGAATAAAAGCTGTCCAGATACCCATCGAAACCATTTCCTGGCCCCTTTTCATAAGCGATCACCTTGTCAGTCCAGTTAAGTACTGCTTCTTTTCGGGTGGGAGAACCGACAGGAGGAGTGAATATAGGAGGCAGGATAATGCGCCCAATGAATACATCCTGAAGAAAGTCAACATCATCGGCGAGGCCTGCCAGTGGATAGATCGTAGAATTATCAAATTCCCCATAGAGATTATGCGTATCATCATCATTATTCCATGACCCTTGATATTCTGCAAAATATAGATCAGACGGATACTTTTTTTCAACCGGCAAAGGCCCTCCTGTATATGCCCCCATATAGCAAGCATGTCTGATCAGATCGTCCTTACCACCCACCATTAGAACATTTGCCAATCCATGATGCTCCCATTGATGTTTTAAGAACCTTCTTACCTTACCAGCAAGATCATTTATCAGAAGATCTCCGATATCATCACCATTACCAGCATCGGGATGAGCGGCAATTTCATCATACGACATACACCTAACCCTATGTCCCTTACACTCTTTCCATGTGATGAACTCCGCGAAGGGATTAGATTCTGTTTCATCTTGAGGTAAAATATCACTTGGGCAAACTATTATATAATTGAAGTCTATGGAGCTATCGGGGGTAACTTCGATATCTGGGACATACCTCAAACTGGGAATATCATCTTTATTAAGCACGGAATCATAAAGATAAGCCTCATACTTGGATGCGTCAATCGCAAAGCGTTTTTTAGGATATACTGCTTGAGAACTTGAGGCAGTTAAACTAAAACTGATCGAAAGATTATTTACGAATTCCACAACTTGCGTAACAGGGTTATATCTTAGCGGATATACAATTATGCTCACTATATGGTTTGCCCCATCGAGATAGGATTGGTCAATAATCTCAGCATATTTGTTAGGATAGAATTCATCACTCGAATAGACGGTAGGATTGGGAGCCGTAAAATCATTGCTTTGCCCATTATAGTATTCGCCGGTCTGTAGAGGCATTACATTATATGTCCCATCAAGGTACGTGCTGCTTGCACTTGTTGATAAGTTGCAGGCATCCTGATTGGCAGGGATAATAAAACTTATTACTTTGCCTGGCAGCTCTGGATTTCCTGGTTCACCAGTTTTTCCCAGGTCAGATAGGCGTAGCTCGTGATAGCCTCTGGAATTTGATTGAACTGATAAATCCCCAATACAAAAAGCTTCAGTATGACTGAGAGCATTTAGTGAAATGAATAACGACGCGAACAGTACAAGTGTTAATGCGATGTACTTCATCTTTTCTCCCTTCTTGGTTTATTTTATCCGCACTATCTTAGCCGGATATATCTTATTATCTATGTCCTTAGCTTGCAGGAAATATATTCCTGAGCTTACAGGCCTGCCTGAGCTATCCTTTCCATCCCATAAATAAGAATCTGAACCCGGGATGCTGGCCCTAAAAACCAATCTTCCTTTCAGATCATAGATCTTGATGGTATTGATCTTTTCTCTACAGCCTTTTTGCCCCACAGAAATTGTCAAAGCATCTTTAAAAGGATTGGGGTAACAATCCAATCTGAGATCTGCTGCCGGGATTAAATCGTCTTCTATACTGGTATAACTTTCAGTGAGGATCTTGACATAGCTGGGTACATCATAACCGGGATAGGTGAATGCCCACACGACGAACTCATTAAACCCATCCTGATTCAGATCTCCTACTTCGTAGCATTGAAAATAACCGTTAGTTTCGCTATAATCAGACATACAATAATCCAAGCTCAAATCCAAAGTAGGGCCTGTTTGTTCTAATATGCACATACATTCATAGTTATCTGATGTAACCGGGATATACAATGACCAAAACAGTAAGTCAGAGTATTGATCATCAGTTAGATCGCAATATGATCGCAGCGAGAAACCATCTGACAATTGAAAATCCGCTTCATAAGATATTAGTGCATTCCACTCGCCTTGTCCGTATAGAACCTTTAGCCTTTGCATCTCCGCAGAACTATGATGGATTACTATATCGTCAAATCCGTCTCCGTTTAAGTCACCATTGGCGATTACCTTTATAATACCACTACCACTGGCAGTGCTTGCTACGTGGGCATCATATACAGGTATATTGCTCAAATTGATGCCACCAGCATATATCTTTAATTCAAAATCAAGCTCTTGATTTGTTCCGGAATCAATAAATCTTGAACTGCACAGGATAATATCATCATAACCATCTGCATTGATATCTCCGGATTCCATCTGCCAGCCAAGATGCTCATAAATCTGGCTTCCTCTGATCTGCAAAGCCGGAGTTGTGGAAAACGGCATTCCCCCCAAAAAAACATACACGTTTCCCCACTGTTCCCATTGTGGTCCTTCGGCATATACCAGGAGATCGTTAATTCCGTCTCCGTTCACATCGCAGTGGGTTATCAGGTTTTGGCCAAAGTACAAATCCCAGCTCTGTGTATCTCCAAAAGGTTCCCCGTCGATAAAGACATCTGGCTGCTCAGAGAGGGTTTCCCCTCCCCAATAAATGGCGATCGCTCCCTGATGAATGAGCCCATAATACTTGATTCCAACCACCAGATCATCGATTCCATCCCCGTTCAGATCACCGGCATAGGCGATGCTTCTCCCAAATCCTCCTCCCATATAAGCTGGGACAGGGAGGATCTGATCTGGTACTGCGTTGCTATCCGGAATACTGTGATAGATGTGTATCGCCGTGTTGGGATCATCATCCCCCCAATAGCCAAATACCAGATCTGGCCTGCCATCTCCATTGATATCACCGCCGGTGTCCGCAATACTGGCCCAGGAAACGTTGCCTGGAAGATCGAATCTGACTATTTCCTGGAGATCTGCCTGAGCCTGTAGTCTGGTGCTGCAGGCCAGGGTAATAATGCCAATGAGCAGGGCAATCTTTAAAGAACTATTAACCAGTGTCCTTAGCGGACAAATCTCCGCTGTATTGGGGGTGAGGCCCCTAAAATTGATCTGTGTCTTAGTGAGTATAGACATATAACAAATCTCCTTAATATTTTAGCAATACATTGTTAGGTCTCAGGTCTTGGTGCAAGCCCCAACTCAATGCTGCACACATTTTTTAAGTATATTTAACGATTTAAATTATTATCAATCTATCTAAGGTCAAACGATCCTAATACATTGTATTTTTATATCCTCATACCTGTCAAGGACTTTTTTGGAAAAGCTTTCTTTTTGTAGCCGGAGACTGTTCAATTCTCATAACCAAGTTACGCTGCTCCCTTCACTGTAGCAGAGAATAAGTGGACGAGCTTTTTCCAATCCACATTTTCTTGACATAATCGGCTGATATTTAAACTGGCAATTAATGATTCATCATTCAGGATTGATCGGCCTCGGTCGATCAGCACTTTCAACCACAGAGACAGGCCTATGGCTATGGCGGTTTTTTCGGATTTCAGTCCGTATCTGCCAGTTGTAACCTTCTCTATTTTGCGGTTGAAGCGTTCTGAGACATTGGAAGTCAGGCCTTTGCTCAGTTGTCTCCATTGTTTGATGATATTGTTACTAATGTAACGGGCAGCGGAGTCAGGAACGAGCTTCAGCAGTTCACGCAAGCCTTTCTTTCTTCCGCTGACCGATTTCCTTCTCAGTACAGTCATGGCTTTAAGTTTCAGCTTGAGCTTGATTTCATCACTCAGATAACTCTTGGAAATCACTGCAAACAGATTTCTCAATTTATGGAACTTGCAGAGTTGATAATGCACATGGGGAAAGACGGCTTTCCTTCCTGCTGCCAGGGACGCGCTACCATCGCTAACAATCAGGGTGGGATCTTTCTTGTAGAGGAGCTTGAAGGTCCTGAAGCAGGTCTCAAAGGACTCCTTCTTCGTGTTAGGGTACAAGTGCATATATAGAGGGATCCCGGTTACAAAGTCAACAATGCTGATGTAGTAGTGTGGAACCCCATTTATTCTGACGAATTTCTCATCAATGCTGATCTTTCCGCTCCACCTGGCAATGGAATTGAGGATCATGCTCTGTAAATTCTTGATCCCATGAAACCAGTTTGAGACAGTGCCCTTGCTCACACCTAACAAAAGGGCTATAGTGGAAAAGTTCATATTGCTGCCTACAAGATAGTTAACCAGCAGGCAGCGCTGGGTTTGATTCAAGCCGAGGTCCACTACGCTGTCCTTTGGTAGATCAGGCTTAACAGACCTGGCATGCGCCAACAACTGGTCACAAACTACCGGAACTTTGTGCTGGTTCGCCAGGAGTTTCAAGACTTCCACAGTGTTCCCGGAGGCGGCTTTATCCCATATAAGCTTTTGTGCCTGCTTAAGGATAGCAATTGAGTTTACCTCTGCGAGATACTTATAAAAGGTGGATTGAGACATTTTCAATCCCTGGGAGCGACAGAACTCTTTGTGCATCATGGCTGGAGGTAGCAGGATGTTTTTGGTAGCAAATCTTTCTATGTCGGGAATAAGCTTTGTGTTTTCCACTTTCCTATTCAGAAAGTCAGTTAGGTTGCCTTTCTTTCTGTCGAATTCACGGCAATAGTTATCCACATCCCTGCGGTCTTTATAGCCTAGGACATCTGCCGTCTGCTGGAGTGTTAGCAAATTACCGCCTTTTGGTTTTACTAACAGTCGCAGAAACACTGCCAGAAACTTCATTGTAATTGCTGTGTATGGAAGACTAAACGATGTGGGGCGATTGATCTTTACGACAATATCATCCCCCTGCCGAAGCACTGACACAGTTCTTTGGATACTGGCTTTTTTAGACATTTTCAATACCTCTAAATGACGTTATTTTGGGTGTCATTTTAGGTATTATACAATCTTGTAAAGATATAATTTACAGATGTTTATCTGCATATATTGTCAATATTAGCGCCTAGATAATGCCCATTGAATCAAGCGTTATTTTAGAGATAAATCATTAACCAGCTGGTGTTTTTTGTCTGCGCTTATGCGATATGTCAATTTGAGGGAAAGCTAAGACACTGATGAGGTTCGCCCACTTTTTCGCTGTTCGGAACAGCTAATCTATTGAAAGTAACACGAATCTTGTTGAACAGTCTCAGCGCAAGACGCCGTTCTTGCGAAAGAATGAGGACTATGTCAGCGGTTCCGCGTTCGGCAGTGCAGCCTTCCATTTGCTTTTAATATGTCTTCGACTCGAGTTGACTCGAAATCCCAAGTCAACTCGAGTCGAAGACATGTTAAAGACAAGACCAGGAGAAAGGGGAGAAGCCAGGCTGTGAGCGGTCTATCCTCTTAATAAGTATAGTCTTAATGTGGTGGCGCGGGAAGGTGGATCTGCAAAGGTTCGGCTTCAGGCTGTATTGCAGACTGTAAGGGGGAAAGATAGTTCTTGACTGGAAATAGGGATACGAATTAATATGCTTCCAGTAGAATATGGTATGCACAATCATCCATAAGTATATATCGTGATAGGCGAAGGCCTGTGAACAGGCCTTCAAAGAATTTAAAGGAAATAGCTTGGGATTCATCCCGACATTTGGGACCCATCTATTTTACTTGCCGCAATGCAAGTTTTTAAATGATTCTCTAAAGGACTGATAGTAATGGAGGTTACCATGAAGAATCGCACAAAACATCTTTGGTTTAGTTTGTTTATTATT
>JAQUJJ010000254.1 GCA_028681035.1 Candidatus Cloacimonadota bacterium | reverse complement strand
GCAGACTTAAGGAATAAATTAAAATCCAGATCTTCTGGGGCAAGACTCTGGGAAGCACCCAAATAAGTACGCATAGTACGCTCTCCCCCCGGGGAGGTTAATGAAACGCAACTCCCGGTATCAAGCTCGTTGGTCTTATTTGCATCCAATAACACACCAAGATGTTGGAACTCCTGCTCATAATGAGCACCTAACTGATCAAGGCCTAACTTTGTTCCAAAAATACACTTACTGCCAAGTGAAGCTGCAGCTATTACTGAATTTGCTACCGATCCGCCACTCACAAGTTCTTGGTGCTCTCCTGCTAGCTCTTCTAACAACCTCTTTTGCTGATCAGCTGATACTAGAGTAGTGGTCCCACGTTCATAACCAAAATCATTAAGACGTTGATCCGTAATCCCAATAACAACATCAACTAAGGCATTGCCAATGCCATACAAGTCATATTCCTTCATCATACCTCCTGAAACCTTACTACAGAGCGGTGCTTATGCTAATCCAATACCCTTAGTCGATATGAAATCATACCTTTAGACTCACACAGTCTAATCAATGGGCCCTTCGGCGCTAGCATGGAAATCAAATGTATGCAAATCGTAGTCCTGACCACCAATGGTCAAGTAAAATAATTCCTGATACTTTACACTCATTCGAATTGTACCTGCCGACCTATCAATTCGAACGTCATCAATTGTGAAGGGTAGCTCTGTGCGCCTCAAATGCTGGCGCAACTTATCCCTTAACTCGAGGTCCGTATGTTGACCAGCAACTCGAACCAGTGCATCCATTTGGCTTTCAAGCTCGAAATAATCGTAATAGAACGGCAGTACGTGATAACTGACAATTAAAGCTATGGCAACCAATGTGCCAAAAACTAACAAGGTCAACTTACCAGCCCCAGCAGCTGAGCTACGAAGACATCGCTGGATACAATTTAATCTGACTCCCTTGGTCACAATTCTTCTTTCCATAAGCGTTATCCCTAAATACACGCCGACAGCTATAACTAAACTATCTGTTAACCACCCTACACCCTTGACTATCTCTAAGCGACCTACAATTGAAGTGTGTCTGATCATCACCCCTAATTGTCAACACCTATTATTCCCTTAGTATTCCACCACCCGTAAGCCCTCGAACAGGATATAAATCACACCCAACGGGCGGCTTGTCTCGGGCCTGTTTCTATCATCGCGGCAACCTAATAGACCCTGTTAGGGAGTATAAGACGGCTAGCAAAGCTGAAACAAATCAACTATTATCTGATGTGTTTCTTTGTAGATAAGCATGAAGTGATATCGATCCCTCTGGTAAATGGCAATGCAGTAACACCAGAGGGGGGAGATCGGAACGCCGAAAATTCATTAGGCAGTCAACGCTCATGGTTAACATCTACGCCGACCCCCAAGGCCGGAACGATGCACACTCATTAGGTCTTAGGTTACGAAATTATGCTACTTGATCACAAAACTCTAGCCACGCTTCCTAAGCTCCAACGGCGACGAATCCATACCTTAGCGGGCACGGCGTTATTGTTAGGATTTCTAGGAGGCGCGAACATTCTTTACGGTAGCATTAAACACGGAGAATATTCAGAGCTACTAATTCAAGCTGAGCAGCAGATCAAAAGCGAAAAATCAAAGGCGATTCGTATCCACCTCCTACCACAGGCGTCACTACCTCAAGATGATCCACATCTAAAGATTAGAGCACGGGTAGAGTTCTATGAGTTAGTCGTTAGTGGAGGCAAGTTGTTAATTCTTCTGGCATGCCTACCAGCTTTGTTAATTGTACTGTTGTACCGACTGACAGTAACTAGTGAAGATCCAACTTTAAACGGCAATGATCAGGCTTAAGATCCTGCTCTTCAAATTCTAACAAATAAAGCACGCCTGCAAATTCAAACTCGATTCCCTTTAAATATACTGTTAATTCGACGTGAACTTACCGAATCAAGTATCTTGAGATAGATCTACCCCTGAAAGGTCTCCCGCAGTTTCCAAAAACTGCCAATCTTCAATGGTATCATAAGAAGCTAGTTCCAAACCTACAGTCGACAACAACCCACTTTGACGCAACCACCCCGTAGAAGCATTCCAAGCACTATCAAGAATTGTGGGTTGTTGTATGCTCAGGTTTCCACCCGCTATTAATAAGGCAGCCACTACCCAAAAACATGCGCTGCAAGTTGCTCCTAATATCCTCCACACAGCCCTAGTAAGCCCCAACGCGCAGATAGCTAAGATTATTCCACTAGCTGAGTAGCGCAGGATCGGATTAAGATTTTTAACTAAATCAGGAAAAAGCCAAACCATTCCTACTACAAGAATAGCACCCAGCCCCCCAATTGTCATAATCTTTGGAACCCAGGCACGATGAAAGAGTATGACTACAATAAATGTGAAAGCTGAGATAAGTAAGATCAGATTAACATCGACTAATTCACCAACTTGGATCACCAAACTACCTAGAGCCACTACAACTACCTCAGTACTTCAAACTACACACTGACAGCTAGCTACATGGTGAGCCTCATCACTGGTCTAAGCTAAGTATCAAGCTTGCAAAATTTCGATCAATTCTAATTTTGCTCGGCAGTGTGCTCCGTCAGTAAGGATTTCTCACCAGAAAAATCCTCGCGCACAAACTCGCTAGGGCAATCTGAAAGGTTTTATTTCAAATCAGGCCCTAATAAGGTGCTCGACAGTCACGGTCACTAACTTTAGGATTGGCGCCATGCTAATAACCAACTGATATTTCTATGAATATAACGACAAATAGCACTCCTGTCTCGGTTCTTATAAAACAGTGTTCACCATCGACGGATATCAAGCCCGTCTTTTGAGCCAACAGAAAAATAATCCCACCTTTCAACTCTGACCAACTTCCCAACGGCCACTGGAACCTGTTGGCAAGCACTGATATTTGACAGAGAGTAAGCTAAGCTTACAGTTGAACGTTCCAGGTAAGCAGATTTTGATGATGCTGAAATCAAACTGCCAGATGGAGGGTCACAGTACTATCTTAGTGAGTAACGGAGAAACTAATGAAGTTAATTTCTACCACCAATGAAATAGCAGCAATCCCATTGACATATTTGAGAGTTATCGGATCCATTTTAACTAGCATGAAATTGTTGCTCTTAACACTTTTACCTGCAGGCTTAGCGGTTGTAGTTTTTATCGCCTCTTTCGTAGCCTTGCTGACCATGCGTTTACAATTGGTACAGCTAGTGTATGATCGACCCGATTGGATCCAAACTCTCCTCCAATTGTTATCAATTGGACTGGCGTGTCTGGTATCTGCCCTAATATCTGTGATTACTACACTTACCCTCGCCGGCTTCTTAATCGAAAAAATAGTGGCTCACTTCCTACAACAACACGGATTACACGCGCCCACAGGCTCCTTTTGGCAAAGTTTCATTCGTAGCTTGCGAGATGATCTACGCCGTCTAATGGCTATCACCATGGTTTCGCTAATAATTCTATTCGCCACAATAATCCCACCTTTAGCTATTGTTGCCTTACTTTTGGGGGCGTTTTTGGTGGGTTATGACCTATTGGATCTCCCAGCTACCATTCTCGAAATTCCTTTTAGTCGCCGTTGGCAAATTGCCCGTAATCACCTGTTGCTTACCACAGCTTTGGGTTTTAGCTATAGCTTGATACTGATGGTGCCAATTGTAAACATTTTGCTAGCACCGACTGCCTATAGTGTAGGAGCCATCTATTTAGCACGCTGGCACCACAATGGACTCCCTAAAATTCCAAATTTTTAGAGCTCCACCAAATAGTATTTTTACCTCTAGCTATCCTATAACCGTCCGTTGTGACCCAAGCTTGGGGTTATTGGCTTGCTAATCTTGGAATTGCCACAACTACTTAGTAA
>JAQUJJ010000253.1 GCA_028681035.1 Candidatus Cloacimonadota bacterium | reverse complement strand
CGGCACTGGCAAGGCAGGAATCTGATTTAGCCATGCCTCTTCTTGTAAGTCTTGTTGATCATGGCAACGAGAATACCCGAATCTGGGCCAGAGCCGCATTGGTAAGGAAGGCCAAGCATGACTTTAAGCAGGATAAGTCTGCATGGGCTGAATGGTGGGAAAGTCAGGGTAATAGGCCTATAGATGACGAGCTGTTAAAACCCTGGGTACTTCCTGCAAACCTTAAGCAGCAATTGATAAAGGAATAATTACCGCACTAGTTTTTACAGGCGGGGCTTCTACTTTTAATCTGCCCCACTTTTCGCTTTACACCAGTGCAGTAACAAAAAATTAATTTTAATAAATTGACGGAGCATTCCTCGTAAACTCGGATGCACAGCATCACGTTAAACACATAAAAAAATGTATAAATTCCGTATCACATTCCTGAGTATTTGGCTTACATTCATGTTAGGATTGTTATTCTTTCCTGGTTTCGAATGCCGTGGTTTGGCTGGCGGAATGATTATAGGATATTGGCCGTTTGCAATAGGTGGTGAATTTCAAAGTGGGCACTCTACCTTAGCAGTAATGTTTTTGTTAAGCATAATTCAAATTTGGTTGTTGTCATGGATTTTAGATACATGTAAGAGCAAACTAAGAATACAGTATGCACTGCCTTTGTTTATAACAGGCGGGATGGTTTTATTATTTTGGAAGTCACCAAGCTATAAGGAGTGGGCATCAATAATGGGTGTATATGTGGGTGACGGTTATGTGATTCCAAGGTGGCACTACCTTAGAGCAAGTGTAATATCACTTACTATTTGCGGAGGTGTATTTGGTATATATTTAACAATCATAGTAGGGTTTTGTCTTTCTTTTATGAATTATCTAAAGAAAATACTGTTTTAACAAGCCAGATGGATAATATTTGCTGATCGCAAAATTGTCATCTGCGGCGTTAGTGCGCCACGAGGGTGCACATATCTAGCGGGGTGAAAGTCCCTGTCATGGCGGGTTAAGCTCCTCGTCATGTATCGAGTGTTGGACCTCCTGCGGAGTACCGCGGTGCGGTACGAACAATGGAGGTTAAGCGTACACAGAGAATGTCGCAGGCCGTAAGGGGAACCGTATTCCCCTAAAGCAATTCAGCTTCGTGAAAAGGTTTAGATGCAGTGGGCGACGATTTCAACGTCTCGGAAGCCCTTAACGTCCATACCGCAAAAGAACGGTTATTCTGGCAGGGACACCTGCCAGGGTTGGAATAAACACCGGAGCGTAAGGGATGGGCAGCTGTCGGAGTCTAAGAGCATGGCATGTGGTAAGAGATATGTGGGCAACGTGGGAGGCCCCTGCACCTCCTCGGGTGAAACCGAGGTATGTGAAGAAACGAAAACGGAACGGAACAGATGGGTCTTAAGTCAGGGGAGTCAGACCAATCCATAGTAGTCTGAGTGCGGGAGAGCCGCGTACAAATGTCCTCGCAACCAGCGGGGACGGCGAAGGGATTGGCGTGATGAACGCGCCGGAGGATAGATCATATGCGGAATAGAAAGACCGAACAACATATGCAAACTATACTTTTCGGTATAGCGAACAGAGACGGTGGTGAGACTGAATTTCACGGTGTTATTCAACGAACTGCTGTCTGATACGGAAGTAGCGAAAGTTCAAAACGAGGAGCCCGGTGCGGGAAAACCGCACGCCGGGATCTGTGCGGGGGGTGCCCGGTAACGGGCATTCCTACCGCGATGAATTATAAATAATGGAATCACCAAGTCAGATGATTTATGGATTGGGAGCCTTTTTAATTGCGTTCTTCATTACTATGCTCCTCTGTTTCCTCTGTCCAATGTTATCTGTTTTTCAAGACAATCTTCGGCTGATGGGATGCCTTCTCGGTGGCGGATTTTTTTGCTTTTGGTGGATTGCCTACATAAATTTTGTAGGATTGGAAAGACGTAAACGGAATGAGACAAATTCAAAACTCACTAAATGATAAAAGGTTCCAACAACCCAGATGCACAATATCCACTGGGGCGCTTCGCTAGCCCCAGCGGAATTGTGATCTGTTCGTTCGCTATTTAAAGAAATAAATGCACTTGCGCAATGTTAACCCGCATGTTAACCTGTTGTTATGTTTAGAGAGATACTATTTTATGAATCAGCGGAAGGGCAAAAGCCCATCCAACGATTTCTTGATAAGCTAGACGGTAAGCAGGCAAAGAAAATTGCGTGGACGTTACAAATAGCTGAAGAGCGTAAGAAAGACTATTTTCGGAGGAAGTTATGAGCGATTTACAAAAATACATTAAAGACAGAAAAGCAACAGATTCTGAGTTTGCTAAAGACTTTGATATTGGTTATCAACAATTCAAAATTGGTGTACTTTTAAAACAGGAAAGAAAGAGAGTTGGACTTACACAAGAACAGCTTGCAGACAAACTTCAAACAAAAAAAACAGCTATTTCCAGAATCGAAAATCATGCAGAAGATATTAAATTGTCCACTCTTGAAAATTTCGCACAGGCTTTAGGAAAACAGCTTCGCCTGGAAATTGTATAACAAAGCGAACAATGCAAATACACCCGATCAAAAAAGCGCGCTTTTTTGACAGGTGATTTCAATATTGAGATCCAAAAAGAATGGTTGGTTGTTTGACACCATGATCCTTGAATTGAAGGTCATGGATGATTTGAGAGATGCAATCAAACAAACATCAAAAATTTGAAGGCACGTTGTCACCCACAACGTGAAAGAAGTTGGAGAGAAATCCAACGTCTAGAATTTGGAATCAATCGAGACTGATGAAATGAAAATCAGTCTCAACAACAAGCTGCACATTACCAACTGATCGCTCGTTCCTCGCTTTTCAGTTGGAATGTGAGCTAAGCGTTGGTGCGCCACGAGGGTGCACATATCTAGCGGGGTGAATGTCCCTGTCATGGCGGGTTAAGCTCCTCGTCATGTATCGAGTGTTGGAGCTCCTGCGGAGTACCGCGGTGCGGTGCGAACAATGGAGGGTTGGAATAAACACCGGAGCGTAAGGGATGGGCAGCTGTCGGAGTCTAAGAGCATGGCATGTGGTAAGAGATATGTGGGCAACGTGGGAGGCCCCTGCACCTCCTTGGATGAAACCGAGGTTTGATCCGCACTTATGCGGAAGTAGTGAAAGTTCAAAACGAGGAGCCCGATGCGGGAAAACCGCACGCCGGGATCTGTGCGGGGGGTGCCCGGTAACTGGCATTTCTACCGCGATAAAAATAAAAGATCTTAACCACGGAGGTCCTAGCGCAGCATAGCCGCAACCAATTTTTTTCCGCGAATCTCCGCGAATATTGCGCTTTAAATTTTTTCTCTACTGCGTAGAGTCGTTAATCACTAAAAATTTAAAGCGCAGAGTCCTGGGTTAAAAGTACAATTAATGTTTTCAAAAGTGATCGTGTGATAAGGGTATTTCAAGCGATTAGCGACCCCGCGCAAGCGGGGATGAAATACCCTTATCCTTTCGCGGAGATTCGCGGGTAAAAAAATTGAGCACTCTGCATGGAACGCCGTAGCCTTGGCGTAGGAGGGTGCCTTCCCAGTCAGGACATAGTTCCGCTTGCGGGACGAAGCCTGATGTGAAAGATAAAAAACGTGCATAGAAAACAAGAATATGAATGATAGTAGTACGTGTCCCGTCCTATGATAGGTTGTCACTTTAAAAAGAAGCACCAGAAAGAAAAGGAGTGACAATGAGAGCAAAAATGGTTTATACAGACGACTTTCGCAGGAAGGTCGTCAAAGAGGTGGTGGACGGGAAGTGGACAGGTTATACCCATGCCCAGCGTGTCTATGGCATTAAGGGATCCGTAACCGTGCGGAAGTGGATGGAGAGGTATGGCTACGGCCATTTACTTGAAAGGATAGTGG
>JAQUJJ010000082.1 GCA_028681035.1 Candidatus Cloacimonadota bacterium | reverse complement strand
TGCTCCAAGAGCTGCTCTGCGCCATCAGCGAGCTCTCATTCAAAGAGGGCGAAGACTTTGGCAACATGCGCTTTATCGAGCTCTCCGGCTATCTGCAGGTTTTGCTGGATGAAGGCCGCATCCGCATGGTGGGCAGCAAATATCTCGGCATCGTGGGTGAATATCCCGCGGCGGAAGTGTCTCTGCGTAATGCCTCCAATCAATTCACTATCATGGCAGAAGGTGAGTGCATTGGTTATGTGGATGAGGCAAGCGCCCTGTGGATGACCCATCCCAACGCGATCTACCTGCATTTGGGAGAGACCTGGATCGTGAAAAAGCTCGACCTTGAAAAAAAGCTGGTTTTACTTGAGGAGATTCAGGCGGATTATTACACCCAGGCTTTGCGGGAGACTGATCTGATTCTTACCAAGCTCAGGCGCATCCACTCCTACCACTGGGGTAAAAAGCACTTTGGCAGAGTGCTGGTGCAAACCCAGATTACCGGATTCAAGAAGATCAAGTTTGGCAGCATGGAAGTCTTGGGCGTTCAAGAACTGGATCTGCCTGTGCAGGAACTGGATACCATGGCCTGGTGGCTCTCATTTTCGCACACAATGATCGAAAAGATCCGCGAGCAGGGGCTGTGGAATAGCGATGTGAACGATTACGGTAAGGACTGGAAGCGCCTCAGTGATGAGATCCGAAGAAGGGACAACTACCGCTGTGTCAATTGTCAGGCCCCGGAAGATGGCCGGGCTTGGGATGTGCATCACCGCATTCCCTTTAGGAAGTTTAGCAGCAGTCAGGAAGCCAATCGACCCGAAAATCTCATCACTCTCTGTCCCCGCTGCCACCATCTGGCCGAACAGCAGGTGCGCATCCAAAGCGGACTTTCCGGACTGGCCTATCTACTCAGCAATCTGGCCGGTTTCTTTGTGATGTGTGATCCCAAAGATCTGGGCTTGTACTTTGAACCCGAATCCAAGCTTGCCGATGGAGATCCGGTAATCGCCCTTTACGACATGGTTCCTGGAGGCATAGGCCTGTGTAAAAAACTCTATGAAATTCAGGATCAGCTCTTTAAAGCCGCACTGGAACAAATTGACCACTGCGCCTGTGAAGCAGGCTGTCCGTCTTGTGTGGGACCCGTTGCCGAGCAAGGGGAAGGTGCAAAATCCCACGCCAGAGCGATCCTGATGGAACTGATCAAAAATGAGGCGGAATAGCCAAAATGATCAGCCCAAGGCAGGATAAATATTGACTTAAGAGCTGCATTGATTTATCTTGTCTGTAAACTAATATTAAGAGGATAAAGGAGAGGAAATGCAAGTTAACCCCTTATTACGCAAAGAAAACACCCATCGCCTGAAGGCTATTCCCTTTGACGAAGTCAGATTGGAACACTACATGCCCGCCATTGAAGAAGGCCTGAAGATTGCAAGAAGAGAGATAGAGGAGCTGAAAAACAATTCTGAAGCTCCTACTTTCGAAAACACCATTCTGCCACTGGATAACGGCGGTGTGGAATTGGATTATGCCACTACGGTGTATTTTAATCTCTTGGGCGCTCATTCTGATGCCGAATTTAAGGCTCTGGCACCGAAGATATCTTCCATGCTGGCAGAATTTGGCTCCAGCATTGCCACCGACCCCAAGATCTTTGAACGGGTCAAAGCGGTGTACGAAGCCGAAGTCAAGGGCAAGCCTAAACCCACTGTTCCCAAAGATTTTAGCGACAAAGAGGCGCTTAAAAAAGCCGAACGCTATCGCCTGATCGAACGCAAATATAAGAGCTTCATCCGTGGCGGCGCCATGCTGAAAGACGAAGACAAGAAACGCTTTACCGAAATTGCCATGGAGAGTGCCCAGCTTTCTCCCCGCTTTAGCGATAATGTGCTGAATGCTACAAACTCTTTTGAACTGCACACCACAGACCCCAAAGACGTGGAAGGCATACCGGAAGGCGCCTTGGAAGCGGCAGCATTTCTGGCCAAAAAGAAAGGCAAGGAAAGCGGTTGGAGCTTTAGCCTGCAGCCCTCCAGCGTGACTCCGCTGCTCACCTATTGCAAGAACCGGGAGACCCGCAAGAAGATCTCCACAGCTTATTCTTCCCGCGCTTTCAACGATGAATGGGATAATCAGGATTTGATCAAACGTACTCTGGAGCTCAGAAAAGAGCGGGCCCTGCTCTTGGGTTATGAGAATCATGCAGACTATGTCTTGGAAGACCGCATGGCCGGCTCGGTTCCGATCGCCCGTGATTTCCTGGACCGCATCTATGAGGTCGCCTATCCTGCAGCCCAAAAGGAACGTGATGCAGTAGCCAAACTGGCCAAAGAGCTGGATGGGATAGACGAACTCAAGAGCTGGGATTGGGGCTATTATAGCAACAAGCTCAAAGAAAAGCTCTTTGATTTTGATCCGGAAGAGCTCAGACCCTGGTTCAAGGTGGAAGACGTCATCAACGGCCTCTTTACCGTGGTCAATAAGATCTATGGCATCACCATGAAACAGGTGAACGATGTTCCTGTGTATCATGAAGATGTGACCACTTGGGAAGCCCATGACGCCGATGGCAGTTACTTGGGTTTGCTCTATATCGATCTTTTCCCTCGTGATACCAAACGCGGTGGCGCCTGGAAGAGTTCTTTGCACGGCCAGGGCATGTATGCCGATGGCATGTGGAGACCGCAGGTGATGATAGTGGGCAGCCTTACTCCTTCCACAGACAAAACCCCATCTCTGCTGCGCATGGACGAAGCCAGGACCGTATTCCACGAATTCGGCCACGCCCTGCATTCCTTGCTGGCAGATGGGCATTATCATGCTTTATCAGGCACTTCCGTGCTCTGGGACTTTGTAGAACTGCCCAGCCAGATCATGGAAAACTGGCTCTTGGAAGAAGAGGCACTGAATCTCTTTGCCCGCCATTACCAGACCGGTGAGCCGCTGCCCAAAGAGCTGCTGGACAAGGTGATCGCAGCCAAGAACTTCAATGCTGCCACCGGCAATATCGGCCAATTGCGCTATGCCAATCTGGACTTTGACTGGCATCTTGCGGATCCCGCCAAAATCGAGGATGTGGATGTCTTTGAGAAGAAATCCAATGAACGATTCACATTGCTCCCGCCCGTATCCGGCACGAATACCTCCTGCGCCTTTGCGCATATCTTTGCTGGAGGCTACGCAGCAGGATACTATTCTTACAAATGGGCGGAAGCCTTGGATGCCGATGCCTGGAGTGCCTTTAAAGAACACGGGATTTTCGATCAGGAAAATGCGCAGAACTTCCGTAAGTTTATCCTCTCCAGAGGCAATGCCTTCTCTCCGGATGAGCTCTTTGAAGCCTTTAGGGGACGTGCACTGGATGCCGATGCCTTGCTAAAACGCGATGGCCTCTTATGAATAAATAGATAGCGAAAAAGGGCGTGAGTGATCACGCCCTTTGCTTTTGTGTGGGAGTGTTGTACAAACTCTAAAACTTGCGCCTCAGCAGATTGGCATTGGTAACCACCGTGACGGAGCTGAGTGCCATTGCCATCTCTGCGATCACGGGATGCAGCACCCCAAACGCCGCCAGAGGAATGGCGACAAGGTTATAAAAGAAAGCCCAGAACAAGTTTTGCCGAATCTTGGCAAAGGTCTGTTTCGAGAGCCTCAGGGCCAGGGGAATGAGCCTCAAATCTCCTCTCAGGATGGTGATATCAGCGGCTTCGATGGCAATATCTGTACCCATGCCCATAGCGATGCCGATATCTGCTTGTTTGAGGGCCGGGGCGTCATTGATCCCATCTCCGATCATAGCCACTACACGGCCTTGGGCCTGTAAATCCTTGACTTTTTGGGCTTTATCGGCAGGAAGTACGCTGGCCATCACATCGGAGATGCCACAACTTTTGGCAATAGCCTCTGCGGTTTCCTGATTATCGCCGCTCATCATAATGAGTTTTAGTCCCTGTTTAGAAAGGGTTTGCACAATCTCAAAAGCTTCTGCTTTGATGGTATCAGCCACATAAAATGCGGCCAGGACTCCAGCTTCATCGGCCAGATAGATCTTACCGGCATAGGCCAAGTCCTGATTCGCAGGCAGGTCTGGTGTGACCAAACCTAGTTCAGTCATCCAATTCAGGCTGCCCATCAGATACTTTTTCCCCTCGATTTGTGCGCTGATGCCACGTCCGGCACTGGCCAGGAATTCTTCGGTAGGCAAGGCTTTGATTCCGCGGGTCAAAGCGGCGTTTTTGATGGCAAGAGCCAGGGGGTGCTCACTCAGGGATTCCAGGCTGTGTGCCAGGCTCAGGTTCTCATCATCTGTGCCTTTCAGACTCTGGATTTTGATCAGTTCAGGCTTGCCGTGGGTGAGGGTACCGGTTTTATCGAAAAGTATGGTATCCACATCTTTCATGCGCTGCAAAGCTTCTCCGCTGCGGATCAGGATGCCGTTCGTTGCACCTATGCCAGAGCCCACCATCAATGCAGTAGGCGTAGCCAAACCCAGTGCGCAGGGACAGGCGATCACCAAGGTGGCGATCGTGGCCATCAGCGCTGCGGCAAGTCCCTCTGCGGGCAGAGAGAGCGGTATGAAAGTGGTGATAAAAGCTGCTATGCCAGCCATGAAGCCAGGGAAGATCAGCCAGGAAAAGAATACCACTAACGCCAATACTATAATGACGGGCACAAAGATAGCGGTGACTTTATCCGCCAGAAGTTGGATGGGCACTTTGGAGTGCTGGGCATCGCTCACCATTTTGATCACTTGGGCCAAGAAAGTCTCGCTGCCCACCTTGGTGGCTTTGGCTTGGAAATAGCCTTCCAGATTGATGGTAGCGCCCAAGACAGCGTCGCCTGCAGAGCGGGTGACGGGCAGGGATTCTCCGGTGGCAATGGATTCGTCCAAAGAGCTGGTACCGTTTACGATCACGCCATCGGTGGGCACCTTGGTGCCTGGTTTCACGATGAAGACATCGCCGCTTTTGATCTTGTGAATGGGCGTCTCTACTTCCTCGCCATCTACTAACAATAAAGCGGTTTTGGCTCCTAAAGAAACCAATTTACGCAGGGCTTCACTCGCTTTGCCCCGGGCTTTGCTTTCCAGATAGCGCCCCGTGAGGTAGAAGGAGATGATCATGGCAGCAATGCCGGCAAATTCATGGGCGGAGATGTCTTTCACCACCAGCGAAAGCGGGGTAACCACGATCGAAGCGATGGTGCCCATAGCGATCAGCACTTCCATATTTGCCGCCCGGGAACGCAGAGATTTCCAGGCGGAGATATAGACCTCACGGGCAGGAAACAGCATGGCTACCAGGGAGAGTGTAAACATCAGCCAGGCATCAATTTGATGCCCAAATATCTGTCCCCCAAAAACTGAATGGGGCAACATATGCGGGATCATCAAAACCATGACAATGGCGGTGATAATCCAGCTAAAAGTCATGCGCTTTCTGGCAATATGCATCTTCGCAATCTGTTCGTCCTCGCCCAGATGCAAAGTGTCTCGCACCTTGAAGCCCAAGGCTGCGATGCTCTCAAAGATCTCTTCCTGATCCAGCTTGCCTTCGTCAAATTCTACCATAGCTTCTTCCAGGGCCAAATTCACATGCGCACTTGTAACTCCGGGAAGGGCGGAAACGCTTTTTTCCACGTTGGCACTGCAAGAAGCGCAGTGCATACCATCTATTCCTATCTGTAATTGCATTTTAACACCTCTAATATCTATCTATTAGATATGATATAGAGAGTGGCATAAAAAGCAAGAAGAATTACCCTAAGGTACAGGCCTGAACAGAAATTCGAATATGGGGAAGCTGCTCTGAAATCTTATTTGTCGAATAGATCGGGATTTGCTTTGACCGACTGCTTCTGCAGAGCCCAGAGGGCGTTAAAGGATAGCGGCAATCAGTTCTTGCCACTGCTTCGTTAAGGCAATTGACCTGTTGCCGGGCTTGCAGAGTTCGCTGAGGCAGGGGAAGTTTCCGGAATGATCAACCCATTTCCAGCCCTCTTCAGTATAGTACAAAGAGCCCTCTGCACTGATATTATCGATCCCAACGCACAGGAAGCCATCCTGGTCAAGCAGTTTCGCGACAATCTGCAGGCTTTCGTTTAGCACGCTCATATCCAGCCTGGCACCTGTAATGCCAGCCCACTTCACCACGAAGGCAAGCCCTCGCAAGACATCATAATGATAAAAACGGGGAAAGCTCAGCTCCAGCCAGGTGGGATCAACCATCTTACCGGCTGTGCTGCGAAATATGCGGTGCCTTAAAAGGTAATCGACTCCTGCTTGTAATAAGGGCACCAGCCTGGTGTCATTCGTGGCAGCATAGATATCCAGCAGGGCTTCCAGCATGGGCAAGGTGGAGAGAAAAGAGCTTTTCCGGCTATTTACGTAAGCAGATTCGTCACAGTTATAACCCCCATCCGGAAGCTGATACATTATAAACCATTCATAAACCCAGGGAAGTCTCTTAAAAACCTTTTCCCCACAAGCCACCATCAGTTGGCAAAGTGTGCCCAAAGCGCAGTGGCAGGTGATGTGCCGGTAAGGATCACAACTTTCGGGAATCTGGCTTTCCTGCACGGGAAAAGTATGCAGATAATGCGCATCGACAGTAACAATGAGGGTGTCGATAAAGCGCCTGGGAATCATTTCTGCCTGTCCGCATTCAAGCAGCAACACAGCTTTCCACCAGGGTGAATCCCACTTTGGCCAATAGGGGTCGAGCTTTATACTGTTCAGCGATTCATCTGTCTTTAGGCCTCTGGCCAAGTCCTGAAACTGTAGCAGAGTAGCATCATCATATATGGGCCGTATAGTGCTGTGCAACAGGGATAGATCCACTGGTCTCACCTGGCTTGCCGTGCTAAATCTTTTCTATAGCAGCATATTGCCACCAGAGGGCAGGCAGCACATTTCGGTTTTTTCAGGCAGAAAGCTTTGGCATGGCTGATCAGCAGCGCATGGTACTCCCGGTACAGGTCTGTATCTGGCAGCAGATGCTGCATGAACCAATGTTGCAATTCGTGATAGCTGATCTTGGCGGAACACAAACCCAAACGGCTAAAGATGCGGATGGTATAGGCATCAATCACAAAAATAGGGAGCCTATAGCCATAAAGCAGAATAGAATCAGCCGTTTCCGGGCCTATGCCCTTCAAAGACAAGAGCCAGTGACGGAAATCTGCCGTATTGTAAGTACCCTGATAGTTCGATATAGCTTGGGACACGTCTATCAGCACCCTGGATTTCTTGTTGTGATAACCCGAGGGGCGGATTAATTCTGCTATTTCCACTGCGTCTGCTTTTGCCAGTGCTACCATGCCGAGTTTTTCTGCCGCACGCAGATTTGTCAGGGATTTCTCCACGTTTAGCCAGTTTGTATTTTGCGTTAGAATAGCCCCGATGATGATCTCATCTATGCTTTCGCTCCACCATTTGTTACGCCGTCCATGTTCTGCGCATAGGAGCTCAAATATCTCCTGTAAGCGCTTAGTTGTATCTGTTTTCATGCAGTAAAGCTTTGCCTTATATGTGGATTGTGCTTGGTGGGCTCGACCGGTCTAATCCTCGCTTGGGGTCAGATTATCGAATAAATCGGGATTTGCTTCCACGAACTGTTTGTGTGGGGCCCAAAATGTGGCATCTGCATCCTTGCGGTGGGTCATGTGAAAGTAGCCGACTACGGAAACAAGCAGCGCTCCGACGGCGTCCACAACCAGGTCTCGCATGGTATCGATCACGCCCAGACGGGTATCAAATACGCCATAGATCTCTTCCAAACCTCTGGCTTTTTGCATATTTACACCTAAGAAAACATCTGCGCCAAACTCAAATATTTCCCACAAACTGCCCATAGCCAAGGCAAAACAAAAACTGAATAAGGCCATGAAAAAAGGGCTCAGGTGCACATGCATCCGCTTGTCACGGTTCAGAGTAAAAATCAAAAGGAAGCCGATGTAGGCCAGCATGATGGCGGAGTTTGCATGCAGCATGGTGTCCCACCAGGCATAGCGGTAAAAATAGTGATGGATTTCGCCCAGATACATGGAAGCAAAGATGAAGAGCAGGACTACAATCTGAAATACCGCTGGAACCTTTATCTTCGAACGCTTTGCCAAAAGCGAGGGCAGGATAAACAGAATGAGGGTGAGTACGGCCGAGAATAGTACTTCCCATTCGCGGGTAAACAGATTGTAAATCACCGCCATTGCCGATAGTGCGATGAACACATAGCGCATGCTGCGCTCCAGTTTGGCTGATCTTGATATTTTCATTTTGAGCTCCTTGATAATTAGAAAAAACAGGCTAAAAACTTGCTATTTCTGTCAAGCATAAAATCCATTTGGGACATCTTCCTCTTTTTTCAGAACCTGAGTCTCATATGCTCCTTGCTTATCGTTTTAGCCATTCTATCCCGTAATCTCAAGCGCTCTTCCTGAATAGCTTACGCTGGAGATGACG
The DNA here is from genome assembly GCA_028681035.1 of Candidatus Cloacimonadota bacterium. The sequence goes on along the minus strand of JAQUJJ010000082.1, from coordinate 8,026 downwards.
TGGAGATCAGAGGATTTTTTCCTGCTATATGCACGGCATCTCTACTACAGCAAATGGGCTGGGATAGTCAGCCGGTCTATTCACCCTCATCTTTTCCCCTGACGGGAATCTTGAAGAAACTACTTGACACCGAAACAATTTTCTCAAATATGAAAAAAGAGCGCAAAATGAATCAGAAAGGACCTTAAAACCTTGCTCAAATAGTCTGGCAAAAAAGGAGATCAAAATGTACTGTACAAATTGCGGAAACCCCGTAGATGCTAACGCAGTGGCCTGTATGAAATGTGGAGCGAGTCCCAAAATCCACAGAAAGTTCTGTAGGAATTGTGGTGGCAGCGTACACGAAACAGCTGAAATATGCACAAGTTGCGGAGTAGCTTTGCACTCCTCTCAGAGCACGCAGGAACGCATAAATTCCGAACAGAAAGATTGGCTTACCACGCTTTTGTTATGCGTATTTTTAGGTGGGCTTGGCATTCATCGTTTTTATACCGGTCACACGGGTATAGGGGTGGTGCAGCTCTTGACTGGGGGGGGATGTGGGATCTGGGCTCTGATCGATCTAATTGGTATAGCTACGGGCAGTTTTAGAGATGCACAAGGGAATCCGCTCTACAAGCAATAGGGAGCTTGCACTCTTTTTGGCCTTTTGGGCGGGAGTCCTGGCACTTTCGATATGCTTGATTGCCATTCCAGCGGAGCGCCTTGATTTCGGCCATAATCTCTGTGTTTACAAAGCCATTACCCACAAATCCTGCCCCGGCTGCGGCATGACCCGGGCTTTTGCAGCCTGCCTGCAAGGAGACATCCGTGGTGCCTTGGGCTATAACCGTTCGATTATCATTGTTTTTCCTCTCATGGCCTTTATCCTGCTGAAAAAGCTCTACTTGGACCTGCATAGAGTATTCAGACGTTCCAAGCACAGATTTCAAGGCATCAGACACAGCAGAGGAGAGATTAACTAAACTAATATTCATAGAAACAATAAGCTATATTAAAGGAGAATAATATGTTTTGCAGCAATTGTGGCAAAGAAATCGATGACAATGCGATTGTGTGTATTCATTGTGGAGTTTCCACGAAAGTCAGACAAGCAGGGGCTTTGATGAAAGAAGACGGAGAACTGGGCTGTTTGCTGACTGTGGCATGCTTTTTTGCCCCCGTCGTGGGCTTGATTCTTTACTTAATTTGGAAAGACACCATGCCGAACAAGAGTAAACAAGCTGGTAAATGGGCATTGATCGGGCTTGGAGCAAATATTCTGCTGTATGCCCTCTACTTTGGATTCCTCGGTGCCTCTGCCTTTGATTATTATTGATGATGTTTTAGCCTTCTCTTCTAATTAGGGGGAAGGCTTTTCTCTAATGATATCATTGATACAGATAATATTATTAATGGGCTTGAACAGTCCATAGTGAAGGCAGTTCCATTTATGATAAAATAGTTCTTGACGTGATATAGGTATTTATATTATATTGAATTTGCTTGGTTTTAGAGCTTGCAGTCGACCCTAAGTATATATTGTGTGAGACGAAGACCTGCTAATGGGTCTTCAAAGAAAATCAAAAAATGAGTTGGTTTTTAACCAACACTTGGAACTCAACTTCTAAATGGAGGAAGATCGTGAAGAGAAGAATACTTGTAATAGTTTTACTGCTTGTCCTGATTTTGGTAGTATCCTGCGAGAAGAAAACGACCAAACCCGACGGCGAGCATGATGTTGTAATCTCAAGTTCAGCAAAAGTTTTGGATATTCAACAAATTGAAGCGATTGCTGTGGTTACTGAGGATCAAATTCAGATGTCTGGTCAAGCAGAGACGAATATCTACAACGTGGGCGATCTGATTGTAGCAGAGCCGTTTGAGCAAGCTCCCAATGGCTTGTTAAGAAGAATCACTCAAATCCAGCAAGAAGGTGATGATTTGATTCTCACAACTGAGCAAGCACGCTTGGAAGATGTTTTTGAACAAGCAGATATCGAAAGTGCGCAGCCCCTGCGTACTACAGACATCAGAAAAACCATCTACCATGTGGATGGTATCCAAATGGTTACTGGGTCCAAAGACCCCCTTACTTTCGAGTATATACTTGATTACACAAATGATACGACTATTCCGGGTACTACGCTTGGTATAAGCGGGGGCTTGGATCTGACCATGGGTTATGAATTAAGCATTAAAACCAGATTGACGCAAGGGATTACCTATCTGAAAGCAGGTGCTTTTATTGGCGAAGAATCTGAGCTGCAACTGGATATCAACACCACCATATTTGACATTGAAGAATCCATTGATCTTGTTACTCAGGAATTCCAGCCTATTGTTTTCTTTGTAAGTGCGATTCCCATTGTGATCGTTCCCCGTGTAACCATCGTGTTGAACATAGATGGGGAGGGCAGTACAAATGTTACTGCGCGGGTAGAGAGCAGTGCCATGATTACTGCAGGGCTGATTTTCGAGAACAGGAACTGGGAAACTTATAATAGCAAAAACCTTAGTTACGAATTCACTCCCCCTGAATTACAAGGCAGACTCTCGGCAGAGATATCTGCAGGACCCCGCTTTGAACTGAATCTCTATGGTATAACAGGCCCTTATGTAACTGGCTTGGGGCACATGTCTCTTGAAGCCGATCTTCAGCAAGATCCTTGGTGGACTCTGAGAGGAGGTTTCAAAGCCGGCGTGGGAGTGAAGATGGATGCCATCGGTTACCAGGTAGGCCATGAGGTACCAGCTTTGATTGAACACAGCGAAATCTTAGCTGAAGCAGAGGGTGGTATTACCGGCACACTGGAAGGCACTGTACGCAATGCAACTGGCAGCGTTCCGCTCAGCGATGTATCGATTAGCATCTACCGCTCAAGCAATCCTACCGAGCTTGTCAAATCCGCTACTACAGATAGTAACGGCGGCTTTAGCGTTGAGCTAAGTGGCGGAACTTATAAAGTGGTGTTTAGCAAATTGGGTTTCATAACTGCAACCCAGTTTGACGTTGTAGTTTCAGGATTCGAGACTAATACGCTGCAAACCATATTGCAAATTGATGAAACCTATCAGGGAACCGGAGAGATAAGCGGGCAGATATCTAATGCTCTCACCGGCTCCGGAGTAGGTGATGTAAGCCTTACCCTGAGATCAGGAATCAATAATGTCACCGGTAATATAGTAGCTACGGTACTTACGGGTGGAAACGGTCAATACAGCTTCAGCAATATTGATGCCGGCAATTATACGATCAGTTGTTCCAAAGAAGAGTATATAAGTAGTAGCTTTAGCGTAATATGCCTGGGTGGACAGAATTCGGCAAATCAAAATGCGACGATCACTCCAGTTTTAGATGAAAGCGAGGTAAGGATTGTGCTTACTTGGGGAGAAACGCCCCGTGATCTTGATTCACATCTGACTGGGCCTATGCTTGGCTCGAGTGAGCGCTTCCATGTCTATTATGCCAATCGCACTTATTCTCACGATGGCGAGATTCATGCTATGCTGGATAGAGATGATACCTCTTCCTATGGCCCGGAAACAACCACTATTTATAATCAAAGTTCCGGTCTGTATCGTTTCAGTATTCATGACTATACAAACCGCAACAATACAAGTAGCTATGCCATGTCCAATTCTTCAGCACAGATCATGGTATGGCGGGGTAATGCTTTGGTGCGAACGTATAATGTGCCGAACAACCAGATCGGCAATGTCTGGACAGTATTTGAGCTGGTAGGAAATCAGATCCTTACGATCAATGAGCTATCAAACAATCCCCAGTATAAAGATGGCGATGTAGATTGGAGTAAACTCCCCAAAAAGTAGTCAATTATATATAATAATCTGGCCGATGCTCTATAAGTATCGGCCTTTTGTTTGCCGGCAATTTGATTACTGGCAATGAGAGCAGTTCCGCTTTTGTCTGTACGGCATCAGATAGTAGGTACAGCCTTTACCACCGTGCAACCGCAGGCGGCCTGACCCTGACTGTGGATGACGCCAACGGTTGCGGGTCGGAAAATACCACTACCCAAGAAACGATCCCCGGGAATTACTTGGTTCAGTTTCATTGGTTTGTCTTAAGGCAATATTGGCTGTCAGCGTCAAAGCTTTATTTCCAGCTATAGCACTAAGTAATTGAGTGCAGATCAGGGGAATCGGCGCTATTTCAGTTTCCCCAAGTGATGAGCTGACAAGCCTGCAATAGAAGCTTTGCAGGGCGACAGCTTATTGTTTTTTGGGGATATAAGAGCTTGCTATTAAAGAGTATTACCCAAAGTCTGATCCCTTTCAAATGAACTATTAGCAAATCTTTCTTGACAATTTTCTTACGATTAAATTAAATTAACTCAAGCTATCTTTTTACTGGAGGTAAAAGATGAAACGATACCTTACTTGCCTGTTTATTTTGTTAGCTTTGTTAGTGCTTGTTTCTTGTGATAAGGATAAGAAGAAAGATATCCCTAGCACCTCACAAGCCTTGGCAAACTATTGGGAAAACCAGACGAATCTCACCGGAAGTCTGGAAAACCGTGACGGGACCATGCATGAGATCCAAGCCAAGATAAATGCTCTGGGCAGTGCAAAATCTCGAAACGCGATCGAAGAAATCGATGCCCTGGTCAATGTTTACATGCAGCAGAGCTCAACAGCTTCAAATTACTTTATAGAAATGCGCAATCTGGAAGACAATATCCGTCCTTATGGTGAAGACAAAGGTCTCTTTAGCGATGTGGCAAAAGGAATATACAATAAGGCTGGTGATGTCGTGGTTTCCAGCGGCAGGATGGTCCGTTCCGGCTGGAGAGTCCTCAGCGGAAGTAAAAGCCTGAGACAGACACTTAACGATCCGGAATCCGGCATCCCCATCGTTTCGAACTTTGCCGCTACGCTGCAAAAGCACAATTCTGATCGTGATGCATCCATCCGGCAATCGATCTTGGAAAATAACTCCCAGGATGGCTTTATTCCCCTCGCTTCCTTACCTGGAAGTACTCCGCAAGAGAAAGTGAATGCCTATTTGAACCTCCCTGATGAAGATCCCCTGAAGATGGGAACCCGCAGGGATGTAATGTATTGGGATGAAGCCGAGCGCGGTCGTACTGCCAATACGGCGAAAAAGCTCGGAGAAACCGGAGTGAAGATCGTGGGTGATAGCTATGGTGGAGGAGTGGGCGAATGGACTAATGAAGTCCTGGTTCAGCACATGAATCCCAATCAGAGCCCCACAGATAAAGGCAGTATGGAGATCAAAGTAAGAAATGCTGCAACGGGAAATCCCAGCATTCCAGGCTCCAAGACTGTCATTATCGACAAAGTCAATACCCCGAATAGCGATCCCCGCATAACCATTATCATGAATGCGCCAGAGACTTTGGTGCAAGAGCTGCCCAGTGGAGATTATAACATCATAGCCGTGGCCGATGAATTTATCCGCAATGTGGAAGGGGCTGTGTCTGTGATTCGATCTCAGGTGACTGAGCAGTACAATAATCTGCTCAAACTGGCCGATAACGCTATTATTATCCAAAGCATTTCTGCGGAATCGGATGTGATTACTCTGGGTGAAACTGCCAAGATTAAACTCATCTGCGTGGGAACTTTGGGGCAGAATCTGGAATTCAACTGGGAGATAACCGGTGGAGAATTCACAGCTAAGAAAATCAAGAAAAACGAATTGAGCTTCAAACCTTCCGCGGAAGGCGACTATGACGTTTCCTGTGAAGTCTCAGATTCTTTTGGCAATACCAAGCATGTCTCGCTCAGATTGTCTGTGGTCGATGTACATCTGTGACTCCGTAGTAATAACTCACTTTCAGATTTCAGCATAATCCCCAGGTAAACCGGTTCCGATACAAATCTGGCCGTATAGTTCTATAGATTTGCCAAAATGCACCACAGATGGACTCTATACGGTCAAATATTAACACATAAATGTTTACGCGAGACGATAAGCGCCCTTTTCTCCGATTTTTAGGCATACCTGTAGTGTAATTGTTGATTCTCTTTACATTGATTGCAAGTGCAAGCAGCGTGAACCATAGTTTATGTCTGTATAGACCTCTGAGTCTTGACTTACCAGCTCTTGTTCTACACTTGAACTGACGAATGGTTGCTTCTACGCCACTTCTCAGAGTCTTTCGATTATCAGGTATTGTGCTTATGTATGACAACCGTAATCTTTTAAGTAAGTCATTGTCTCTTAGATAGTAAACATATTCGTTGAGGCTTTTAAGCCATCTTACAGGGCAGATTCCAAGGCTTTCACAAGATTTGCAGATCGATGAATCAAATGTTGCCCTGTTGCTTTTCTTCAGCCTGGAGCATTCTACTCTTTGCTTTCCAGCACAAGTAACAAAGATAGAATCACCACATTTCTCAACAAACATAGAGGCATCACACTTAACCCCTTTTATTCCTGTTTGAACGCTATTGATGGAGTATTGCTCCAACTTTTTATCCAAAGCTGGGCCACCGTATCCGCCATCATAATGGATCTCTTCGAGTTCGGTAAGTCTATCTTTTACAAGATCATCCATAGAATCTAACAGCATCTTGCCATCAAAAACATTGTTTGGGCACAAGGTGATGTCGCAGATTAAATTCAGCTCTGCTTCAGGATCAGAGGTCTCAACTACGTTGCCCACAAAACCCAAGTGATTGACGTTCGATTTATAGCGCAGTGTCGCTTCTGGATCATCAATGGCTCTGATATCGTTGCTAGTCTTATCTTTAGATGGCTTTTTGCTGATTTTGGGCTCATTGTCATCTCCTGGCTCTACAATAAATTGCTCTTCGAAGATGCGCATAAACATCTGCCATTCCGCTTTATCTACATACTTGTCGCCAAAATGGTCAATTATAGAAAGGTAACATTGCCCAACCTTCTGGAACTCATTTTTGATTTCTTCTGTCCTGAGCATGCTCACATAGTTATCTGCATCATATTTAATATAGTTAGCGTTCAATCCATAGATATATTCTTGATCTGCTACGTTAATAACTCTATACAACCTCTTAATCGCTTCTATCTGTAACTGTAATCTGTTGTATGCGCATACATTAGTATGAATCTCAGTAGAATCAGTACGGGCAATCTTGGTGTTTACCATAAAAGATTCTATCTGGCTCTGAACCAAACGATTAAACTCCAGATTAAACAAATCTATGCCTGTCTTATCTTGGTACTCCCTCAGAGATTGAATGAAATTGGTGATTGTCCGCAGTGAAACAGTGGATTCGCCCATGGGTATACTACAGGCATGCAGCAAGCCTATATGCAAAGACATGCTTTCTTCTAATTCTCGAAAAGTCCAATCAAACAACTCCTTGATAGTCAGCAAGGTAACCAGCTGGTTGATAGGAGAGTTTGGACGTCCGGTATGGCTTGGGTAAAGAACACTAAAGCTCTTCTCATCTACCTTTTCGTAAACCTCTTTGCGCAAGGTTTCCCAGATTGCCATGTGCGATTTCACCTTTTTGGGAAGGTTTGATTCCCAGTCGAATATGTCTCTTTGCTTATGTCGGTAATTTTCTTCAAACATTGTATATCCTTCGCTATCGTTATGTGTGCCATAATGATAGGGCGCAAGTATCTGTCAAGTACTATCTTTATCAATTAGATAGATATATTTCTTGTCCAAGTTTAGAGTTTTTGCCACAGAGTCACATCTGTCTTTTGTGCAATATGAGATTACCGGGGGAGAAATCGATGACGACAAGTTAAACCCGGGAGAATCGGCTACGATAAAGCTTGATATCAAAAATACCGGAATGCTTGATCTGACTGGCAATACGACACTGGAAGCTCATGGTGGAGTCCAGGCCAGTTTACAAAACCCTCCCACGGAAATCCCTGCAGGAGGAACTGCTCAGTTTATGGCCAACGTACAGCTCCCCTCGAGTTATTCCGAAACTAACGTTTCGCTTGATTTCAAGTATATGGCCTTCAATCAAGCAGGAAATCCAGTTATCTATTCTATTCCCATTCAGATTCCGGTGGATTTCTATGTGAAAATTGATGAGATCACGTCTCCTG
>JAQUJJ010000081.1 GCA_028681035.1 Candidatus Cloacimonadota bacterium | reverse complement strand
TGTCCACTGGAAATACTGCAAGCCAACGTATTTCTTCGGCTGAATGATAAGAGCCGTATGAAGCGAGAGCTTCACGTACGGTTCTGTGAGGGGTTTGGGGTGAAACTCCCCTTACCTACTCGACATCATAGCCTTTAAGGCGCACACCGCGCCCAAATAGCTGGATAATTTGCGTTCCTTCGCTCTTGCCCACATGCATAAGTCCCATCGTACTCACCCGCCAGCAATCCCAACCTTCTACAAACTTCTTAGAACCTATTAAAAGATTGATGGGTGAGGAGGAATCCTTCACGGAAGCAAACATTGCTTCGCTGAAATCGCTATCACCTACACTAAGTTGGACATCATTCTGTTTAGCATACTCATCCACATGATCGCACAGTCCCTTGGCATCACCTACATTTATCAAGCCAAAGGGTGTATCACTATTACCGAGATATAAAGCCACTTCTCCGGAATCGCCCTTAATTCTATCCATTCTCAGTTGCCCATTGGCAGGATTATTGAAGAGCTGCGCTAAGATATCACGATAAAGTGCTTCAATGCCATCCTGGGGATTGATAATTTTGAGGAGGTAATTGAAGGAATGGGCAAAGATGTCGTTTCCGTCCTTATCAAGCAAGCCGGTACTATTGCCATTATCATAGAGAATCCGCTGAATACTGCTTTGGAACACCGCAGAATTGCAAAGAAACTTGGCTATAAAGACAATTATCTGGGCAACATCAGCAGCCACTATCTTTTCGTCATTTGTTCCACCCTTCGCTTTGGTAACGGTGCTTCCGACAAATACCCAGAGCGGCTTTTCCAGATTGAAGGGAACCAGTTCCAGCTTCTTGTCCTCATATACTTTAAGCTGCTGATAGTATTTCAGCAGACAAGCTGTCAGATACACATCCTGCACCTGGCTATAGGTCTTGGGCAGGTTCAAGATCTGGTAGTCTTTACCAAAGCCGTCCTCATAAAACCAGCGATAAGAATAATCGAAGATAATAGTCTTGGCATAGCTATCCTCAAAGGTCTTATTACCCGCAGCAGCCACAGCTTGGGCAAAGGTGGCAGAATACTCGAAAGTAAAGCCCTTGGCACAAAGCTCTGAACGTCTGGTGAACCACACTCCTTCTTCTTTTCCGCTCATCCCCCGATGCCCTTCATCCACCAACAGCAGGTTTTGATCTCCCAGACTGCGGGTGGCAATAGTATTGGGCCCTTCAGTATCGCCCAATTTGGTGATTTCAATCACGTCAATCATGTCCAGGCTGCCGCTTTGCTTCGTGTTCAGTCTCTGGGCAAAGCCAAACCCGCTTAGCTTTAGCTCTTCCAAATGCTGTTCGCTAAGCCGTTCATTGGGGCTGAGTAGGATTACTCTGGAAATCTCACTACCCTCACGAGACTTCTTGGCATAGCTGCGGAACTGCAAGAGATTCACATGCATCAGCAGCGTCTTTCCGCTACCGGTAGCATTTTGCAGACAGAGCTTGTTCAAGTCATCCAAGAAATAGAGCTCGACATTCTGAAAGCCAGTCCATTTTGCATTAAAGCGATCAACATAGGCATTCAAATCCTCCAAGAGCTTCTCTTTATCCGTAAAATAGCGATCCAGATAGATTTCCACAAAGAGCAGTGTGAGCCATTGGAAATACTTCCAGATGATGGGGCGGTTACGCATCGTATTGATAGTCCTGGTATGAGAAACTATGTTCTCTTCATAGATCAGGAGCTGTTCTTTGCTGATAGGGTGGAACTCGTTGTAAAAGAGCTCACTCTCCACCAAAGCATGATAGAACTTGTGTAAGCCATCGTTATCAAAACCCTCCAGCCGGGCATCTTTGATGGGTGCTGCCAGCTTGTGGAAGGGACGGCTCTTGTCTTCATATTCCAGCAGGGGATCAATCCCAAATTGGCTCATTAGCCACTGATTCAAGATCAGTTTATTGGTGAATTTGTGGTTTTTCTCTTTTGGTTGACGTGCCATTAGCTATTTAACCCTTCAAGTTTTGTAAGCCATTCATTAAAATGAGGGCATCTTTGCCTGATTGTTTCTAAGCCAATTAATTCTGTGATTCTACTTCCTGCATAGTACTTATCATAAGGCGGAATAAGCTTCTTGATTCTGTGAGAAGGAGATGTACTGGGATTATCATTAATCCGCTCCGGAGGAGTATTAGCGCTAAGAGTAACCAAACTCGTAATCTCTTTTCCATATTCCAGGTATTCCATTTCCAGCTTGGCTGGATCAGCAAAGATCAAAGCCTCGAACTCGTGCAATTGAAAATATGGGATGAAACGCCTATCTTGGATTTCTTCACATAGGGCAGTCTCAAGAGTCCTAACTTTCTCGTAAGGGTCTCTTTGTTTCATGGCTTCCCTGAATCCCGGGAAATCATCGCCTATCCCATACACATCAATCATTGTGGTGAATCTACAATCATCCCTGCGGTCTTGCTTCATCCAAGTGCTCAAATCACGTCTTACTTGCGAGTAGCTTACCACTCCCCCTTTGTATTTTTTTCCCAAATCCGAGTCGAACTTTGTTTGAAAGCAGGCAGCTACAGCAGATACGCAAAATTTACCTAAATGGTCTGCTACAATACTTTCTATAAATCCTTTCTCTGCATAACCTTCAGCAAGAACATTCAGATAAATCATGGGCGGCCTCCGATAAGGTTCTTTTCCCATAACTCGGACAAAGTATAGTCCTTGACCCATTCTGTAAGTTTATCTTGTTCTAACCTATTGAACACGGTTGAATCATCCTTGGTCTCAACCACAATGATGTCGTTAACATTGAAGAAATCTAATAGAAAAGAGGATTGGGTAGATAAAATAATCTGGCAATTTTGTGCTGCTATTTTGATCATACCTACCAAATCAATCAGAGCTTCCGGGTGTAGTCCAAGCTCCGGTTCGTCAATCACTATCACATTGGGTAAGGAATCCGGTGGTTGCAAAAGTAGGGTAGCTAATGCCATGAAACGCAAGGAACCATCAGATATTTGATTTACACCGAAAATATGTTCCTTTCTCTTATGTTTCCAATCAAGCCTTATCATTGCGGGATTATCCATAAGTGGTTCCAGGGCAAAATCCTTAAATTGGGGCATGATTTTGCTTATTCTACTTACAATACGCTTGTAATAATCTGCTCCAGTTTCACTTTTTTTCATCTGATACAGATAGGAGGACAAATTACTACCATCAGAATGGAGGTACCTATTGTCCTGCATCATTCCGGGCTGCCTAATGAGCGATCTATCTGACGTGTCGTGAAACTGAAACACTTTTATCTGCCTTAGCAATGCTATAATATCAGTTGCTTTGCTTGAAGACATTTCGTGTAAAAGCTTACTTTCTGCATGCCCAGAGCCCATTGTTATCAGTTTTGCTCTTTTTTGCGTACCCATTATGAAGGCATTATTATCAATATTCTCATAGGCGAACATCATTTGGCCAGCATAAGAATGGACTAAAGCAAACTCGTAATTAAGAATATTATTTACTTCATTCATAAAGCTAAGTCTGGCAGAAAACCTATCCGTAGTTTTGGTTCCATAATGCAAGATAGAATCTGCATAGCCTTGCTTACCTATAAAAGCCTGTAACTGCTCTTCAGATAAACGGTTTAGAAGTTGAAAAAAGGAAACCAGATTACTTTTACCTACTCCATTTGCACCAATCATCACATTGATATCGCCAAAGTAGATATTCTGTTTCTTACCAATAGATTTAAATCCTTTTATCTCAATTTCTTTTAGCTTATGTCTTTGTTCTTTGTCCATCTTTCCTCCCCTAAAGTAAAAACATTTTTGTGAGTATTGTATTTTCATCCTTAGTGAAAAGAATTTCCCCAAGAATTGCCATACCATCATCTAACTTAAACGATTGTATGGAGTTAGGTCGTATCATTATTATGATATCATACTTAATCAAGCACAACTTATCGTCAAGTGAAAGCCTTGATTTCACTGCTCCCACATCCGTTTCATAAATTCTTCTTCGATCAAACGCACTTTCCAGCTATCGCCTTCTCTTTGCAGATTGGGCAGGTTGTTGCTGCCATTCACATAGATGCTATCAAATTCCCAGTCCAGAGTGCTGATGCGGTTCTTCTGGAACCAGGTGTCCAGAATGAGGTTGTCTTCCTCCAGATTGCCGGTCAGTTTGCGCCAGACGATCAACACTTTCTCTTTCAACCCATCATTGGGGCTATAGGGATTCTTGGGCACCCAACCCTCCAGCTTGCGAATCCACCATTTGCCCTCGGTGGCTTGTTTCAAATCGCCATCTAAAATCAGCTTCGTTTCCTGATCCTGGGGTAAATCCGGGTCTCGCAGACGCGTAAACGCTGCGTCAAAGGTCTGCGGCTCATTCAGATGTTCCAGCCTTAGCCCAAGCAGGTAATTGAAAGTCTCGATCAAGTCCACGGCTTTTTCTATGTATTCATCGCTGCCGGGTTTTTTCACCTTGAGAGTATAAGAAGTGGGATCATTAAAAGCATCAATATTGAGTAAACTTTGGCTGCCTTTGCTCTCCACATCCAGCATATAATGCAACAGATAATCTTCTTTGAGGGAAGTGCTTGCCTCTATAGCCCCGTCGCGGATGGGATCGCTTTGGAGCACCAGATTGTTGAGCGTATCTTCATAGCTCTCCAAACGCAGATACTTATAGCAGTGGCTGATGCCTGTATCACGGTTTTTAGGCTTACCGTCTTTCCAGTCTGCGCTGTAGATAACCTTGCTGATGCGCGGTTTGAGTACTGTATCAAAATAATCGCCCATTTCTACTAAGATGTATTTACGCTGGCCTTCATCCTCACGATTGAGATTGATGACAGCGTGTCCGGTCGTGCCTGAACCAGCGAAGTAATCAACGACTAAAATGTTATCATCACCTCCTATCTGGATAAAATCCATTACCGTAAACAGACTCTTAGGATAATCGAATACGTTGTTGACGATGATATCCTTAAGTGCATTTGTCCCTTTTGTAGATGAATCATGTCGCTCTCCATACCACAGGCTTTTCGGCAAGTATGTATCATCGGCATTATCAATTTGATATATTGTTAAATTTGGTGATCCCTTTACTTTCAGAACGTTTTCTTTGCATCCCTTAGAACAAGAATCATATCCCCATCTCCATCTCCCATTACTTCCGTCAGCCCTTATGGGCAGGATGAAAGTAAAACCATTGTCCTCGTATTCTTTTTTCAGTGTTTCAACATAGCCATCGTCAAAGCCAACACCATTATATATGAGTTTATACTCATCTTTTGGTATGACTTGGAGCAAGTTAGCATTTTTGTCATATATAAATGGGAAGTACATATAGGGTCGATCATTTCTTGATGAATCAGTGCCGGAACGTCTTAATGGAAGCTCCCTATACTGTCCATCCTCATTGCTCTTTGAATACTTCGTTTTTAATTGGTTCTTTGTTAGATTCAATCTGTTTGTAGTAAGGAGTTTTATATCTTTAGCAAACAGCATGGTGTAATCATGTGACTCAGCAATGAATTCTTGGTCTCTACCCTTGGGATTATTCATTATAGCTATTGTAGTCACATAATTATCCTCTCCTAGAGACTGCTTTAGCAATGCTTCCAGTTTATTCAGCTCAACATTGTCTATAGCAACCTCAAGTAAACCCGATTTATCTAACAAAGAAAGTGTAACATCTACTCTATTCTGCATTAAGGATAGCCATGAAGAGTGCTTCAACTCGTTCTTGTATAGTATCTCTGATGCATTTGTATTATACGGGGGATCAATATACACGCACTTCACCTGCTCCCGATACTTCTCTTGCAGCAGATTCAAAGCCTGAAAGTTCTCACTATGTATAAGTAGTCCATCGCATTGCTCATCAAAATTCTGAATAGAACTGAGCAGTTTAGCCTTGAAAGCAGCATCAAAGAAACGGGTATCCAGCACGAGTTTATCATTGGTTTTGAGGAAGTCAATGCTGAGCGGCACACTGTAAGCAGGAGTCACGGCATCGCCTTCTATTTCATCTATGGCAAAGAGCTTCACCCATTCATCGTGCTGATCTTCGTTGGCGATAATCAGAGGATAGAGCTCTTCTGGAACCCGATCCAGAGTGATGCAATAATTTGTCTCCACCACAAACTTCTTTTTGAGCCAGAGCTTTTTCTGGAAGTCCTCAAGCTGTGCCATAAACTCGATTAGCTTACCGGCAATCTTGCGCAGGACTTTGATCTTGGCAAGGTAGTCCTCCACCTTGGGAGCATCGGCATTCTCGATATCGTCCAGATGCATCACTTCGTTTTTGATATAGAAATCCAGCTCACGTTTCAGGAATGCGCCCAAATTTTTGTGGATAAAGTAGTCCATAGTATTGCGAGCTGTGTATTGGTTGAGATACCTCGCGAGCAGGGTTCTATCCTTCTCTTTCTCGGTGGGGATCAGGGTGCTTAGCGCATCGTAATATTCTTTAGACAAAGCATTGCGGAAAGCTTCTACTTGTGCCAAGTGTTCCTCTTCTGTATCAATACTTTGGGGCTTCCCATATTTGAGGGCCATCAAGATCAGGTTTACATATTCCTTGTTGCGGATTTCTTGTTTGGTCTTGTCAGGATCCGGTCTGTATTCAAAGTTTATGATCAGTTCATTTTGCTCATTCAGTTCAAGAGGTTTGGCTTCGTGGAGGATAAAGTAGCGTTTACTGGCCTCGCTGGCTTTTACATTGGCGTGCTCGCCTTCGGTGGCATCCACTATCTGGAAATGCAGCTTCAGGCCTTCCGGGATACTATTTTCATCCAAGTCTATCTCTTGTACTTCGCTTCGCTTTTTAAGCTCTCTCAAGCCTTTGATGGCATCACTAAGATTCACCGTAAAATTGCTAAAGTACTCGGTGGTTTTGATGTAATACTGGTCTGCATTTGCCCAATGCAGCTTCACTTCCTCACCATTGTAGGGAATGGCAAATGGTGCCGCCTTACCAGGGGTTTCTCTGGTATAATAGCGTCTGGAGATAAAGTCTCCATCATCCCAGTAGCGTTCAAAGAACCTATAGAGATGGTCATAGATTTCCGCTTCGGAGCTGGCGCTATCTTTGATAGCCTCGTATTTCGCACGAGCTTCTATCACTTTGGGCGTAGTTTTGGGATCAGGGGCACCAAAGTCTATAGCAGTCTGGATAGCCGTATCAAGCTCTTGTTTTAGCTGCTGCCTTTTCTCTTCATCCGCCGTACCAAAGGCATCCTGGATCACCACTAAAAGGTCATTTTCTATGAAGCTCAGGACTTGATCTGCTTTGGCGTGCATGATGCGGTAAAAGCCAAAATCCAGATCGGGTTGATTGAGCTGAAAGAGCTCTTTTAGTTTATTTATCAGTTTACTGCGCAGTTGTTCTATAGTGGGCATCTAAACTCCTTTATTTTTAACCACGGAAAACACAAAAAAACACGAAAACTAAAGATATAAGATGGAGTAAGCATGTGAATGATAGTGCTTTTGTAATCTAGTTCGACGCGTTTTTGATAAGCTATTTTACTTAAATTATAAGTCTCTTTTTCGTGTGTTTTCGTGCTTTTCGTGGTTAACAGTATCTTTCTATAGTTAATCATAATGCTATGCGTTCAATATGGACCTTGGGATATGAGCCGAAGTTCACCAATAAGCCAAGTTTCATTCTGGTGATTTTTAGATAATTCAAGACTTGTGCTCGATGGATTGGAATAAGCTCAGAAACAGACTTTAGTTCAATAATAATCTTTTCAAAACAGACAAAATCTGGCTTGTATGTATGAAGTATCGGCTCATCCTTGTACCAGATGGTGAGTTCTGGCTGGGCTGTAAAAGGAATTTTCTGTCTGCTAAACTTTTTGCAAAGGCATTCCTGATAAACTGCCTCCAGAAATCCATGTCCCAGCTCTTTATAAACCTCAAAGATGGCACCATTAATAATGTAAGACTCTTGCTTGTATATTATATCACCCATAAACTATCATTCCCCTTCGTGTACTTTCGTGCCTTTCGTGGTTAAAAGAATCTTTCATTCCCTTTTCGTGTGCTTTCGTGCCTTTCGTGGTTGCAATCATACTACTTTCCAGTGGATGGTAAATAGTGTATTCACCTTGGTTTTTAGTTTAAGACGGTGAGAGAGGGCGTTGATCAGTTTATCGCGTTTTTCGGCAATTTGATCTTCGGTATCAAAGATCTTTTCCCGCATTTTCCGTTTCTTTTTTTCCAGTTTGACAATCTCTTCCTGCAAGTCTTTTTGTTCTTGCATAGTGGTACTTTGCCTGCATGAGCGTTGCTTCTCTTGAATCTGTCTTTTGATATTATCCAGTTCTTGTTCTACTGATTTGATCATATCCTCAGCCCATTTTTCCAATTGGTCTCGGGCTTCGTTAAAGTGTTTATTATTTTCTTCCAGATTTTTTGCCAGGGTGGCTTCCGCATGGCGGTCTGCATCAGCTTGCAAACGGGATTCCATGCCGGAGCTGTCATAGCTGGCGCTGGATAGGCTGCCCTCGCATAGCATCAGCTTTTCGCAGGTTTCCTGATCCAGATTCTTGCCATCCTCATCAATAGCCGTAAAGAGCAGATATTCTTCTATATCCAGGGAATTAACGGTCAGTAAATCAAGTTTCAACCAGCCCTGCTTGCCCTTGAGCTGTTCGATGAGGCTGATTCTGGTGGGATGATGCGTGATGTCAAAGATCACTTCAGCAGAGGGGCAGGCTTTCTTCTTACCCTGCTCCAGCACATATTCGCCCAAGGGGTGGCTCATGCGGTAAAGAAAGTCTTTGCCGTAGTTTTCGCCATCTTTGGAGATGAGGCGGTAGTTGCCAGCTTTGCTGCCTCTGATGGGGGATTTATTGAGTTTGAAGCTATGATTATGCTCATAAAAAGCGGCATTATCTTTCAAGATGTGTTTGGTGAGCTGCCAGAACAGCCTGGCAATCCTATCCAGGGTCTGCATCGCATCTTTATGATTGATTTTGAGACGTTCATGCACATCCTCATCATAATGCTCCAGCAACTTTTGGCGAGTTTCTTTCAGCCGGGTCTGAATCGAAGCATCCAGCTCGGCCTGAAGTTTTTTGAAGGCCAGGGCAATCTCATCATGGGTGCGGCATTGCTGGTAGATTTCCAGAACCTTGCGTTCAAAATCCACTCCCGATTCCAGAGAGCCCAGAACATCGTCAGAAGCGCCAAAAACACCCGTAAAGAGGTGGAATTTATTGCTCAGAATCTCGTAAACTCGCCGGTCGGCTTCATTGCGTTCATTCAGAAAGTTGATTACTACCACATCGTACTTTTGCCCATAACGGTGGCAGCGTCCTATTCTTTGCTCAATGCGTTGGGGATTCCAGGGAAGATCGTAATTGATCACCAGAGAGGCAAATTGCAGGTTGAGCCCTTCAGCTCCGGCTTCCGTGGCAATGAGGATGCTGGCGGAATCTCTGAAATGGTCGATAATAGCGGTGCGTAAATCTACCTGCCGGGATCCGGAGGATCTGTCTGTATCTTTATTTTTTTTCAGCCAGTCTTCATAAATCTGCCCGCTGGCATCATCTTTATTGGAGCCATTAAAGGTCTGTACTTTATCCCGATGCCCATTGGCTTCCAGAAATCCCTTCAGCCAGGCCTGGGTTCTTCTAGATTCTGTAAAGATCACCGCTTTCTGGGCGGCACCCATTTTTTTCATCTGCTGAAAGCCAATCTCCAGGGCAGTGAGCAGAGCTTTGGATTTTGAATCTGCACCGAAGTTCCGGGCAGTTTCTATAAAACCATTGAGCTCTTGGATCTCACTATCCAGCTTCTGTATATTGATCTCCAGGATCTTGCTCTCAGCGCTTTCTGTCTCTTCCGCGGTTTCAGTTTCCAGATCCTCTTGATCTTCCAGAAGCTCATCCAGCATATCATCATCGATGTAATCATCAATGATGAGCTGTTCCACAGTGGATTGTTGATTTTTGTAATCCTGCCTCATGCGCACAAGACGGTCTTTGATGACTTCCAGAGTGCCAGCCACCGCCTGGGGGGAAGAAGCCAACACCTTGCGCACCAGTAGGATCAACAGATGCTTCTGGCCCTGGGGCAAGGCATAGTTACCATCACGCATCAGAAATTCCGAGACTCCTACATAAAGGTCATGCTCTTGCTGGGTAGGGGTAAAGGGGCGGGTTATCAGCCTGCGTTCGGTGAATTTTACATATTCCAGCACCTGGCTACGCAAGGTCCGCCAGCAAAAGCTTTGCAATCTGGAGCGTAAATCTTCCAGATCTCCGGTGGCATTCATGTACTGGGTTCTAAAGGAGGGTAAATCTCCAAAGATATTTTCGTCTATGAGCGTGGAAATACCGTATAATTCAACCAGTGAATTCTGCAGAGGGGTGGCGGTTAAGAGTATCTTTTTGCCTCCATCCGTAGCCCAACGGATGCGTTGACCTATTTTGTTGCTTTGCCGGTAAGCATTGCGCAGTTTATGGGCTTCGTCTATCACTACCAGGTCCCAGGGGAGTAGCTTGATGGATTCTGCCATGCGTCCGGCATAGTGCATGGAAACGATACAGATATGTTTGGTATCAAAGGGATTTTCGTGCCCCTTTTTCAAGAGGTCTTTGGAAGTCTTGGCATCCAGCACGATCACAGGTAGATTGAACTTCTCTTCCAGCTCCAAAGCCCATTGCTTGCGCAGCGAAGCCGGGCTGATCACCAAAATCCTGCGTTTCTTTTCAGCCCAATACTGGCAGATAGTTAGTCCCGCTTCGATAGTCTTGCCCAGGCCCACTTCATCAGCCAGCAAAACACCTTTGGAGATGGGAGATCTCAAGCTAAACAGAGACGCTTCGATCTGGTGGGGATTCAAATCTACACAAGCATCAAATAGTGCTCTGCCCACACGATCCACACCGGCACCGCCTTGTCTGCCAAGCTCGTAAGCGTAATATTTTGCCTGATAATCTGTAATCATCTACCTACCACATTTTGCTAATTTATCTAATCTATTTTATTGGAATACCACCTGATTTCATTGAGATCAAGTGAGGTCCCAAATGTTGGGGTAAATTCCAACTCATAATTTCACGGTTGTTTGAGAACATTTTAAGTTCTCGCTTCTTACAATTTATCTAGAGTCATATAACCTTTTACAATGTTTTTCATCTTTGCCATTTCAGTCAAGTTCTTTTTCATTGAGCTAGCGTTTTGCGACGGATTGCAGACCTGTTGAGCTAGCGGAACAGGGCTGCAATCCGTCGCGCCCAAGCGCGCTAACTGTCCTCTGGGTTACTTGGTTTTCTTTCTCTTTGCTTGAGTCATGTTCTTCTCCTTATCTTTTTGTGAAAATCCATTTAAAATAAAGTCACTTGGGCTCAACCTTTTTCTTCATTCGGCTCACCTAATTTACACCAACCTTTGAGACGTTACCCGATACACTCGAAATCTGGCTATTCCGTTTCTAATACGATTAAATGATATGTATAGAAAAAGCCTGTTTTCTATACACATGGATACTGACATGTATAGAAAAGTGGCATTATCTATACACATTGTTGTTGACATATATAGAGAATCAAGATTTTGTGAGCATATAGGAGTTTAATTATGAGTGCCATGCTAAAAAACTTACCGCCTGCCCTGGATTTGGAAACAAAGGCTGTTCTCCGGAAGGCCGCTTCTGCACACCGTTATTTGGCAGAGCTGAAAGGAATATCTGCAAGTACTCCCAATCAAGCAATTCTAATAAATACCCTTGCCCTGCAGGAGGCGAAAGACAGCTCCGCAATAGAGAATATCATTACCACTAACGATGAACTTTTTCGAGATGCATATTATCCTCAAAGGAGCCATACTGTACATTCAAGTTGAGCCACCCCTCCACTGATTTAGAGCCACCCAATACGAAGTTGTGAGCCATACGGAAGCAAGAGCTGTTATAGAGCAGCCTGGCAGGGATAGACGCATACAAAATGGGTGGTGTGCAACTTTAGATCGTGTTCGCTTCCACTATCTCATTTTGGCTATGCCTAATAAAACTCAAAACATTATTAGCTCAGTCTCTGCCAGGGCTAAATAGAGAAGCATCTACTACATATCTATCGATTTCTGTGCCTCGCAAATTGATGGCTCTAAACAGGATATTGGGTGGCTCTAAATTCAGATATGGGTGGCTCAACTTGGGAATACAGGTGGCTCAAAACCAGAATATTATTCACGAGAAGAGCTTTTTCCTGATTATGCCCTTAATGCATCTGCCAAAGAAGTAAAAAACTATGCGTCGGCTTTGAAGGCCGGATTCAGCTTGGTACGGACTAATTCACTATTAACCTCAAATTACATTATTGATATTCAAGCTACGTTGGAGAATCATCGCTCTGGTTTCCGGGTCTTAGCGGGAACTGAACTGAAAAATGGGCAAACAGGAGAAACCGTTTATGTCCCACCCCAAGATCCACAGGAAATAATCGAGCTAATGAGCAATCTTGAACGTTTTATTAATGATGACCAAATGTATGATGCTGACCTGTTGGTAAAAATGGCCATTATTCACTACCAGTTCGAGAGTATTCACCCTTTTTATGATGGGAATGGACGCACTGGACGTATTATCAACGTCTTATATTTAGTCCTTAAGCAATTGCTCGATATTCCAGTTCTCTATTTAAGCCGTTACATTGTAAGCAATAAAGGTGAATATTTCCGCTTGCTCCAAAAAGTGCGAGATCAAGGTGCCTGGGAAGAATGGGTACTATTCATGCTCGAAGCAGTGGAATCCACTTCCCGTCAAACCATCTCAATCATCGCATCTATAAGGGCTGCGCTGCTTGAATACAAACATCGTATTAGGGCAAATCATAAATTCTATAGCCAGGATCTTATCAATAATCTCTTCTTCCATCCCTATACTAAAATAGACTTCTTGATGCGTGATTTGAATGTAAGCAGAATTACCGCTACCAGATATCTTGATGCTCTCACAACAGACGGATTGTTACTTAAAGAGAAGATCGGTAGATCAAATTTCTACATTAATCAAGCTCTATACAGCATCTTAACAAAGGCAGATTAGTAAAATAAAAAACAAGTCAGGTGAAGGGGGTGATTTGGCTGAGCCTGGCAGATAAAGCTGGATTATAGTGTTTGTCTGCTATCTTCTGCCCTTTGAAAACCGGCTAAAGAGCTTGTGAGGAAACTCCCAAGATGGCGAA
This sequence comes from Candidatus Cloacimonadota bacterium, assembly GCA_028681035.1. The sequence continues at coordinate 3,485 of JAQUJJ010000081.1, read as the reverse complement.
AGGTGAATTGTGATTAGTTATGCCCGCAGGGCATGCCTTGTAGAGTCCCAGCGGGACGGTAGTTCAGATAGAAACACCAAAGAACGCTCTCTCCGATAACAAAGGTTCCACCCCCCAAATGAAGGCATAGCCATCATTTGGGGGGTGGAACCTAACAGATAAATGCCGCATACCATGCGCAGGTTTCTATCTAATATCACCCCGCTGGGGTTTTTTAGAGTGTGGCTTGCAGCCACAGTTGATAAAAAAGTTTGTCCAGCACGCGGAAGCCACAGAGTTCTCTCACAAGCTCTAAAGCCAGCGCTACCCCCTTTTTTACATTTCTGCTTGACGTATATGGAGTCTCTGCTTTAGGTAAACAAGTTAGTAATAGCTCCGCCCAATAACCAAAGCGGGGAGATAGCCCCTCCCCGCTTTTCAGAGCCCGCCCTACGTAAGTCCGGGTTTATTATCAGCCCCTCATTCCTCGATGAAATCTCTCATTATTCATTCTGCTTTCACTTCCCTGATGTGGGAAAACACTCAGGTGGGCAGGGTGATCATTCCAAATCAAGGCCGAGCCTGTGAGATTCGGCTTTTCGATGCGCAGTTCTTTGCCCAGACCGATTCCGTCAAATTCGCTCAGTCTGGCATCTTTCAGCAGCTCTTCCAGGCTGGGTCTGGAGTCATCCTGCGGCGCGCATTGTTCCTGGCTGCGTAGAGCGTCCATGGCGTAGGATCTCAGGATTTTATCATACAGATCCTGCCAGACTTCCGGGCTGGAGACCAGATCCAGGCCGGCAAAGCGTTTGCCGATCAGGGCATAGATCCCGCATTGTCCTGGTGTGAGCGGGAAGGACTTCTGAAAATCCTCCAGTTTGTTTTTGCTGCTTTCATACACATCAGCCATGGCGCCAGTATCCGAAGGGCTGGCATGGTCCATCTGCAGCTTGGCAATATCTGTCCAGACTTCATGTTGATCGGATCTGGCACTGCGGTCCATCTGGTAAGATGCTGATACGCTATGCACTAACTTACTCTTCAGGCTGGGCTGCATCATGTTTCCGGATTCACTAAATTCTTTGCTCTGGTAAGACCAACGTCCAGCTTCGGTGCAGGTTACCGGAAGGATGGTCTCGCTAAGAGGGGCGATCAGGACAGTAGTATTGAGGATGCGGTTTTGTTTGGCACCGCGCAGTTCCTCTCCGGCCAGGATAAGCACCGTATGTTTTCCTTGATTGATCACCTTCAATTCCGGAACGCTGCCACTCTGGCTAAGCTCCGAAATGTGGATTTCTCCTGCCTCCAGGGCCTTGCGTAGGGAGATGTAGTCGTGCGGACAATCGGACTTGCCCAGCATAGGATAGATTGTTAGTGCGCCATAGCTTTGTGGCTCACCGGTCTCGTAACTTACAAGTTTGTCGAGTAGAACTTTTATCATGATTTCCTCCAAGGAATTTTTGGGACGCGGCTTTGTAACCGCGCCCTCTGTATTCTTACATGCAGAGCAGGAAAGTGATCCTGACAAAAATAATGAGCTTCTCGAAATATTGGCTGTAAAACCATCCAGCCACCACCAAAAACTCTGAACCCTCCAATTTATCTTGACCAATAAGGCGCTCAAACTTATCTTGCCAAAGAGATAAAAGATGCAAGGAGTAATGATGCAGCACAGGGGCAGATCGTTTGAATCCCAATACCGCAATTGGCTGGCTGGCTTTGGCGAAAAAGGTCTGGATTTTGACGTGATATTAAAGCGTATCTGGAGCTTTATGAGTCCCGAGGGCAGAGCGATGAATACTGAAGATCTGAACTATCTGGTCTGCTACGTCAGCCGGGTGCGAAAAGCCCAGGGAGACCTGATTCGCAGAGTCTGTGAGGAGCGCAATCAGGATTATTGGGAAAGTCTGAGCTCCAGGGCGACCTGCCTTTTTCAGAGAATCCGCACACGGGCGGAAAAGATCGCTGCACAGCTCAGGGCACAGGTCCAGGAGCAGTGGAATCGCTATTTCTATCGCGTTCTGGAATACAACCTCCTGCGCTGCAACAAGGAAGAACTGGCTGATCTATTGCCCCAGAATCAGGACCGCAGGCATTTCTCACCTCTTTCCAAGGTCCAGGGTAGCTTTCAAAGCCTGCCGGAGCTGCTGAATAAGATCGCCATCAGAAAAGAGGCCACCCAGCTTTATCTCTGGGTGCTTGAGAGCTGGAAGCCCAGCCATCTGAACGTATTCTGCCATTATTACGAGACCCTCTATGAGATTCCCACCCAAAGACTTGCCGATGAAAGTGCTGCCAATATCGATCAACTGCATTCCCGTCTGCGTCGCAGGATCCAGGCTATGCAAGAGGATCGCAAGATCGATGCTGACGTGATGCGCGTCTTCTGCAAGATCTGCATGGAAAAAATGTGTCAGGAAGTCCCCGCCTCCAGGACATATAAATATACAGAAGGCAAGCAATGATGATGAAAAACGATGTTTCGCTATACCACCGGCTCTATGAGCTTTACCTGGATTCCACCCGGGCCCAGAGAATACCGTCATTTGTCCAAGAGGCATCCGGACAGGAATCGGCATCCCATGATGAGGATTTTGCTTATCCAGATCTGGAAGCGGAGCCGAAGCCACAGGGCAGCATCCGCATCCTGAGCTTTTGGGATCAGCTGATCAGCTTCCTGGTGGTAAAAGAGCTCTCCGATTCACGCTTTCTGGCCCTGAAAGTGAGCTACTTCACGGAGTTCGCAGCCGAGGGTGATCTGATCCTGAAGGCTTTTGGTGGCAGCTTTGTGGCTCTGCAGGAAAACAGCTTCATCCTGAAGAAAAGACAATTGCTGAAAAGTATCCCGGTGGACGGCGTGGGAATCTTTGATCTGATGAAAGCCGAGGACTATATCGAAGACGAAAACTATCGCAAACAGGGAAAATTGCTGCACAAGGATCTGCCAGATGAGCTGCGCTATCGCTTTGTGAATCAGGAATTTGAACTTAGTTGCGAATTGCGCGCCATGAACCTGAGCGAGGACGGTTTCCTCAAAATTCCGCATCTCCTGGAAGATAAGATACAGCCCCGGCAAAGAATTGTCCAATACAGTCTATTCAGAGATACATCCATTCCCATACCTGAGGATGCTATTAGCTCTTACCAGGAAATATGCAGTTCAAGAATGATCCCAGCTAAACTGTTAGATGACAGTAGCGAGATTTCCTGGATAAGAGGCAAGGGCTGCGAGATTCGCTTCTCTATGTTCCACATCGGCAGGAGATGCGAGGTCCGGCTGGGCAGTGTACTGGTTTTCAGAGGAATCCTGCCTGAGCGGCTGCTTTTGGGTATATCTATTGATTTGGCAGACTTTGAGGGGATCAAAGAGGAAATAGAGGTGCGGCCTCTCGATTAAGGGCTGCGAGGCAGAGATAAGAAAGGTTCATTGTCCTAAAATTGACCCTACGAAAATGGTTATGACCCTGATAAAAAGTAATCTAACTGGTACCTGATGCAAATGATAG
>JAQUJJ010000080.1 GCA_028681035.1 Candidatus Cloacimonadota bacterium | reverse complement strand
ATGCTCAGAAGAACTCATTAAAAAAACGGGACGCATGCTGTTGACAAACCTCGAGAGAGGTGGAATACTTTAGCCTGAGGTGTGAACCTCAGGTATGAATAGGAGTATCAAACAAACCCCATGGGGGTGACACAATAACTGGTAACACATTGCAATATTGCTTTATATGTCGCCCTAAAAGGGCTTTATGTCTCTCTTAATGCTGACCTGGGGTTTCGCTTCGCTACACCCCAGGCTAATATATTTCGTCCCTGCGGGACTTTGTCAACAGCTTGCGTCCCGCTGGGAATTAGGTTCATCTTTTATATGCATTTGCTATCTAAAAGAGTAACAATGGGACTTTATGGGTATGTCTTTTGGCAAGGGTTTTTGGGTATGTTTTTTGGCTAGGTCTTTTGGTAAGGCTTTTTTATCTCGGGTCTTCATTGCTGGTGAGCTTCGCAAGAAGCTGATAGCAGATACGTAAGCAGTCATACCACTGAAGCTAAGGTCAACATCCATTTCAGAAACATGTTTGAAGAAGGAGAATCGGAACTAGATTCAGTTATTTAAGAATTGCTTAACAAGTGCCAATTGCTAAGCAATTAAACAAGTAACTTCGTAGATACATATTATACATCAAGTTACATGCTTCCAATGCCGCTTTAAAATTAAACTAACCGTGTTTTTAGAAAAATAATCCCCACTTCTGTCCCAAAATCCCAGATTTGTCCCCCTTACATTATAGAAGCTAATAGTTCTTTGATGAGTGTATAGAGTGTATATGTGTTGGAAGGTCGAGAAATCGAGAAGTGATGAGGTAATAAAGTGATGAAGTGATGGGGTTGGCGTAGCGCAGAGACTGCCCTCGGCTCGATCGAGGGACGCAGTTCCTACGAAAGTAGCGAGCTTTATTAATGTGTAGTCCATTTGGCTATGTAAAATTGAGATAAGCGTAAAATAAGCAGCAGCCAAATCGACTCCACACTTCCGGAGCTATAGGCGTCCCGCCTATACCGGAGCAGCAGGCATCTTGCCTGCCGAAACTTGCAAGCGAGACGCTTGCATTTCCAGTACAGGCGAGACACCTGTAGCTCCTGTTTAGGGTTAAGAAGAGAGCAACCCTACAAGTTCATCCATTTCACAACAGTTTGATAGATAGACTCTTGCCAGCTAATAATTTGAGGTTCCACCCCTAAATGAATCATACTAGAGGTGATATCGTCCGACCACTGCGTTGATAGCGATATAGAAACAGGGAATAATAATTGAGCCAGCCTTCTATGGACAGTCGTGAATTGTCAATCAAGTCGATTAAATGATAGCAGATATTTTAATCTTCAGGTCTGGTAAATCTACTGTAATCGTTTCCCATATTCGGCTAAAATTAAGCTTTAAATAAGTATGAGCTGCCATGTCTCTGATACCGGAGATTTGTTTCCATGGAATGTCTGAGTGCCCTGCTTTGAAATCTACCGATAAATCCTTAACTTTTTCGCCTATATTGATCAGGGTCATCACTGCAGCTCGTTGTGCTATCTCTGAAGACAGGAACGTAGCCTCATCCAAATTGGCTATGATGCCAATAATAATATCTATCTCACGGACAATAATCAGGAGAAGGGTTTTATCTCTGTTCATATATCGTTACCGCACTTGCCAGAATGCTGTCTTTCAACAACGGTTCTAAGCATTGTCTTTCTACCAAATCTATTGCCATGCCAAGCTGCTTCTCAATATCTTGCTTCAAACCTATGTATTTAAACAAACCAAACTGCTTAGACATTTCAACGATTATATCGATATCACTACCAGCCTTTTCAGTGCCATTGGCATAAGATCCAAAAACGGCAATATTGCGAATTCCATATTCATCGATAAACGGTTTGAACGCTTCATAAATAAGCTTGAAGCGAGGGTTTGCAGTTTTAAGCATAAAGTTTTCTATCTCCTAATTTAGTATAATATTGGCTTCTGAAACAGCACTATGTTAAGTTAAGCAAACTCTCTTAAAATGTCAAGAGAAACAATTTTTCACACCCCCCGTTTTTTAAGAGACTGCTCAATTATCAGTACGGTAACTGGCGTGTTTGTTGTGTCAATAAATCTTGTTCTCCACCGTTGTTATCATCAGCTCTGATATCTACTCAAACACTTTAAAGTAGGCGGCAAATTTATATATTCTATCCCGTTTATCCCCTGCAATTTTGGTTAATATCTCCAGCTTCTCGAATTCTGTAATGAGGGCATAAGCCGATACAAGAGACAGGGAAGTGGCTTCACTTACTTGTACAGCCCCAACAATCGGATGAACAAACAGATAGTCCAACAAGATGTTTGCTACTCTTGTTCTTTTTCCCATAAGCTGGGAAATCATCTCACGGTACTGCTTTTGCAGGGCAACGATGGTTTGAATGCCGCTAATGGCTTTTTGGCAGGTGGTTTCCACTCCCACCAGAAAGAACTTGAACCATTGGCTGAGGTCGTTATTAAAGTTTCGCCACATTACCTTTAATATCTGCAAACATTATTAAAGTTTAAGGAGACGTCAAGAGTAAAATGCTAAGCAATTAAACGAGTAACTCCGTAGATACATGTCATACATCAAGTTACATGCTTCCAATGCCGCTTTTAAACTAAACTAACCGTGTTTTTAGAAAAATAAATCTCAATTCTGTCCCAAATTCTCAGATTTGTCCCCCTTACATTATAGGAGCTAATAGTTCTTTGATGAGTGTATAGAGTGTTTATGTGTATATGTGTTGGAGTGCTGGCGTGTTGGAGGGTCGAGAGCTAGGTGTGTATGTGTCTCTGTGCTTTCGGTGTTCTCGGTGGTGAGTATTGGTGTGCTAGGGTAGCGCAGAGCCTGCCCTCGGCTCGATCGAGGGACGCTGTTCCTACGAAAGTAGCGAGCTTTATTAATGTGTAGTCCATTTGGCTATGTAAAATGGAATAAGCAAAAAATAAGCAGCAGCCAAATCGACTCCACACTTCCGGAGCTATAGGCGTCCCGCCTATACCGGAGCAGCAGGCATCTTGCCTGCCGAAACTTGCAAGCGAGACGCTTGCATTTCCAGTACAGGCGAGACGCCTGTAGTTCCAGCTTCATCGTGATGGCACTTCAATAGCAGTTTCACAGCCTGTAGCCAATTCAGAATAATCACATTGAGAGCTGGGTATGGCAGCGCACGCTTAACTCTTTGCTTGACAGTTACAAGCCGATAAAAGATAAGGAATAGTTATGAAAAAAGCCAGACTTTTCTCCTGCGAACTGAAGCGTTACCGCGAACCGGCACCTCCTTTGTGTGCCGTGTGTCCCCGTATCTTCAAATGCAAGAGCTTCCGTGCCTGGCACCACTTTCATGCTAAAGAATACCTAAACTTTATCCTAGAAATCTGTAAGAAATTCCCAGATAAATATGAAATGGAGGTTCACTTCATGGCAGAGAAACAAACCTTTGTCCAGATCGTGGACATGACCACCGGCAAAACCGAGCGGGTGGTTAATCTGAAAGAAATCGAAGCGATGAGTGCGGAAGAAAAGCTTGCTTTATCCCGCCAGAAAAGCTTATTTGTAGTAACCCACCGTTTAGAGCCTATCGTGAAAGTAGAGCTTAAAAAGACGGTGATAACAGTGCCCATGCAATTCAGCGAACCCAAGGCAGCGGAAGCAGAGCCGATCGAGGAGATTACCGCCTTGCCACTGGAAAAGCCTAAAGGCAAAACCAAGAAAGACAAAAAGGTACAAGCCTAACTGGGGAGAAAAAAACCTTTTCAGAATCATGCACTTGAAAATAATGGCATCAAATGCATGAATTGGCAAACTATGCCAAACACTAAAAATGTGCCTGATACAAGGAGATATTATGTTTAAGCTGGACGAAAAACATTTGGAAGCCGCTCAACAGATAGCCAAGACACATCGCCACAAGAAAAGTTGCGATAGCTGTTATGACCGCGGCTGGATAGGCGTTTCTGAGCAGAACTTGTTGGTTCTATGTACTCGTTGTGTGGATATGGATGCAGCTATGGATGCGTGGAAAGCCTACGTAACAGATCACGAAGATTTGAAAGAACACTTCAGTGAATTGTTTGAAGAAAAGCCCGTAGAAGAAACCACAGAAACGGTACCTGTAGCTCCCTCGCATGAGCACCAAAAAGCTAATCCCAAAATGCAGAAAGGCTTTACTCCCGGCAACAGACGCCAGGGACACACAAAGAAAATAGGCTAACAACCCAGTAAGACAGGGTAAGATGTGCCTAAGAAGGCACTTATGTACCGCTGTCCTTATGCACAGTAGCATAAATAGCTAACAGAAGAGAAAACAGGATATGTATAAAACAATAGACTTGAAAGAAAGCCCCCGCCATCTGGAGCAGCGCATCCGCGAGTATTGGAACAAACACAATTTGGCACAGAAAAGCGTTGATATCCGCGAAGGAAAACCGCAGTTTGTGTTCTACGAAGGACCGCCTACTGCGAATGGCAAACCGGGCATTCATCACGTAATGGCTCGCACCCTCAAAGACGTGGTGTGCAGATACAAAACCATGAATGGCTTTCAGGTGAAGCGCAAAGCCGGTTGGGATACCCACGGTTTACCAGTGGAAATTGAAGTGGAAAAGCTGTTGGGCTTGGAAGATAAGCGCGGTATTGAAGAATATGGCGTGGAAGAATTCTGCAAGAAATGCAAAGAGTCCGTGTTTAGCTATGAGAAGCTATGGCGTGAAATGACCGAACTGATGGGCTATTGGATTGATTTGGACGATCCCTACATAACCTTGTCTAACAACTATATCGAATCCGTCTGGTGGATTCTGAACGACTTTTTTAACCGTGGCTTGATCTATAAAGCTCACAAGATTGTCCCCTATTGCCCAAGCTGCGGAACGCCTCTATCTTCGCATGAAGTGGCGCAAGGCTATAAAGACGTGGAAGACCCGTCTGTGTATGTGAAGTTTAAGGCTTTGGACGAGGCGAACACCTATTATCTTGCCTGGACTACCACACCGTGGACGCTGATTTCCAATGTTGCTCTGGCGGTGAATCCCAACGAGCAATATGTGAAAGTTTTACACCAAGAACAGCAGCTTATCCTGGCAAAAGCACGTCTATCTGTATTGGGAGAAGATGTGGAGATCATAGGCGAATACCTGGGCAAAGATTTGGAACGCCGCGCTTATCAACCCCTATTTACCTTTGTGGAAGCGGATAAACCTGCGTGGTATATCTGCATGGCAGATTATGTGAGCATGAGCGATGGCACTGGAATAGTACACACTGCGCCTGCATTTGGTCAGGATGACTATAGCCTGGGGCGCAAGTATGACCTTCCCTTTATTCAGCCTGTGGATGCCGAAGGTAAGTTTAGCGAGGCAGTAACTCCCTGGGCGGAGATATTTGTAAAAGCAGCGGACAAGGATATTATCCGCCACCTGAAAGAGAGCGGCAATCTTTATCGGCGCGAGCAGGTGAAACACAGCTACCCACATTGCTGGCGTTGCAGCAGCCCTCTTATTTATTATGCACGTGAAAGCTGGTATATCCGCACCTCAGATTTTAAACAACAACTTATAGAGAACAACGCCAAGATTGCCTGGTATCCGTCCTTCGTGGGCGAAAAACGCTTTGGCGAATGGCTGGAAAACAATGTGGACTGGGCACTCTCCCGAGACCGTTTTTGGGGAACCCCTCTAAACATCTGGCTATGTGAAAGCTGCGGAGAGAAACGCTCCATTGGCAGCATCGAACAGCTTAAAGCCGAAGGGAAACAAGCCGATGGCAGCCCTGTTCCGGATGACATAGAGCTTCACAGACCTTACATAGATGACATAAAGCTAAGCTGCACCTGTAGCGGAACTATGAACCGCACTCCGGAAGTAATAGACTGCTGGTTCGATAGCGGCTCTATGCCTTTTGCGCAGTGGCACTATCCCTTTGAAAATGCAGAACGATTTGATGACGAACTGTTCCCTGCCGATTTTATCTCCGAAGGTATAGACCAAACCCGTGGTTGGTTCTATTCCATGCTCACTATTTCTACCCTGTTTAAGGGCGTTTCCAGCTATAAAAGCTGTTTGGTGAACGACATGATTCTGGATAAAAACGGGCAGAAGATGAGCAAAAGCAAAGGCAACTCTGTGGAACCCATCGCTTTGATGCACGATTTCGGTGCCGACGCCATCCGCTGGTATTTGCTGGAAGTTAGCCCACCTTGGGTGCCTACCCGCTTTGATGTGGAAGGCGTTAAAGAGATACTGGGTAAGTTCGTGGGAACCCTTAAAAACGTGTATTCCTTTTATGCTACCTATGCTAATATAGATAGTTTCGATGCAGCTAAGTATCCCTACGATTGGGAACGCAGCGCAGAAATAGACCGCTGGATAATCTCACGGCTGCATAGCTTGATAAGAGATGTGCGCGCCTGGACTGATGTTTACGAATTCACGAAAGCAGTTAGGGCTATTCAAGGCTTTGTAATAGACGAAGTTTCTAATTGGTATGTGCGCCGCAGCAGACGCAGATTCTGGGCTTTTGAGCTTACAGAAGATAAGATAGCTGCATATCGAACATTGTATCAGGTGCTTCTGGAAACAGCTAAGCTAATCGCTCCCTATACTCCGCACCTTGCCGAAGAGCTTTATTTGAACCTGTGCAAGGGTGAAAGCGTGCATCTGGAGATGTTCCCTGAGGCAGATAGCAAATACATCGATGAGCAGCTTGAGAACAAGATGCAGAGTGTGATAGACGTGGTATCTTTGGGACGGGCTGCACGTAACGATTGCCAGATAAAGACCCGGCAACCCTTGGGTGAGATGTTTGTTCCCGCCAAGCTGGAGCCAGCATTAGCCGATATGATAGAGCTGGTGAAGGAAGAAGTAAACATCCACAAAATCAGCTTTGTACGTGAAGAAGATGGCTTTGTTCAATATGAGCTAAAGCCAGATTTCAAGGTAATGGGGCCCAAGTACGGTAAGCTGATGAAAGCCATAGGCGCAGCCTTAAGCCATATCTCTGGTGCTGTAGCATTGCAGGATTTCCAAACCAAGGGTAGTTTTACTTTGGAGCTTGAAGGCGAAAGCCTGAACTTGCTTCCAGAAGACCTTGTTGTTCATATCCTACCTCGTGAAGGTTATGTATTCGCCAACCAGAAAGATATATTTGTAGCGTTGGACACTCGTATGACCGATGCTCTTATCAACGAAGGCTATGCCAGAGAGCTGATAAACAAAATCCAGCATACCCGTAAAGAACTGGGACTGGAGATTATGGATAATATAGAGCTACACTTAGTAGCTGATGATGAAATAGTAAGTGCCATGCGGCAGCATAGTGATTATATTCTAAGTGAAACATTGTGTAACAGCTACTCCGTAACTAACGATAAGGTTGATACCATGCAGCAAGTAGATATCAACGGTCATGAAGTGTATTTGGGAATAAGGAAGACGGATGTTTAATACAGAAACTGGTAAAGGGAGGGCGTTATAGCTCGCTATTGTCAGAACTGCGGAAAGTCAGTTCCTGAGATATCCAAGTTCTGTCCATTTTGTGGAGAGAACATTCAGCTATCTGAAGTTGAGATAAAAGTACCTCAGGACAAGACAGATACTAAGCATGAAAAAGCAATTGCAGAACCCATCCATCCCCATACAACTACTCAATATTATAAAATGCTTGAACCGGGGAGCGAATTTAAGGGATACCAGATTATTCGCATGATGAACAAGGAAACGGAGGGGATAAAGTACATTGCTCAGAAAGGTGATAAACAGTACGTCCTTAAAATATTCTTCAAGTCCAGCTTGCACAATATGGATTCCCTTTTTAGCTTACAGATGAGGCTTAAAAAGCTAAACCATCTTAAAGATAAACATACCGCTAAAGTTGTGGAAGTAAATCCCCACCACGATCCTGCTTATATGATTGCAGAGTATGTCCACGGTGTATCTCTTTTGCATATTAAGCAGCATGACCCAGAAAGGCTAAATGAGGAGTTTGTCCGTCAAATAGCCCCTCAGCTTATCAGGACTGCCATAAGCATCCGTAGGCAGGAACTAACTTTAATTAATCTTACCCTCACCGGAATAATGATTGATGACAAAAACGATGCAATCATACTTTCTTCTGGTATCACATTCGAAAATCGGGACGAGCAAGAAGACCTTTTTGTGCTTGGGGCATTGTTAGCCCAAGCTCTATCACATAACAGCCTCTATAAGACTATTTACAGTACAGATAGAACCAATTCCCAGAAGTTTGTTTACATTTCTGGGGTTAGTGCGTCATTAAACAAGGTGTTAGGAGAATGCCTGCACCGAAACATTCTTCAACGTTACTTAACGCTAGAGGATTTCCTTGCTGCAATTGAAGCCTTACCTCCCATTACTGATAATGAAATATGGAAGGTGCAAGAATCGACTAGTCTTGCCCAGATGGAAGCAGTAAATAGTGTGGAAAAGCCCAAAACACGCATTGAATTCGGGTTTTGGTTTATTATTATCCTGATAATTGCCTTGTTGAGCGTGCTGTTTACAACAAACATATTCAGCGTTCTTTTTGGTGGTAAGGGCGAGACCTTGCACTATGTAGGTATTATCAACCGTGCTGATTCACGTGATAGTGTAAATGCAGACACAGTGAATAACATAGAGCGATCTGGTAATCCTTTAAGAACAGCCTATGGAGATTTGAAAAGCGGAGCGGGAACAAACCGCCCTGATACACGTAGGTCTAACATTTATCCTCCAGCAAATAATGTTACTTCTACACCTCAAGCATCCAAGCCAAAGCGTCCGGTTAACATGGTTTACATAGAGGCGAACACCCTTGGATTTGGCAGACTAACTGAAAACTTACATCATAATGTGTCTCTTTCACCATTTTATATCAGCCCCAAGGAAGTTACCCAAGCTGAATGGAATCGCTTAATGAAACCAGCAAACTGCTCTACATTTGGAGATAATTTACCCGTGGACAACGTAAGCTGGAATGATATTGCAATTTATTGCAATGGACGCAGCGAAGTGGAAGGTCTTGTTCCCGCATATAAAATAAGAGGTGTGGGAGCTTCCACAGTAGTTACCTGCGATATTAGAGCCAATGGCTATCGCTTGCCATCTGAAGCTGAGTGGGAGATGGCTGCAAAAGCGGGACAACTATTTAACTACAGCGGTTCTGATGAACCAGATGAAATTGCATGGACAAGGGATAACTGCGCCGGTAAGATACATGCTCCTGCGACAAAAAGCCCCAATAACTGGGGAATATATGACATGACCGGTAACGTAGCTGAATGGTGCTGGGATTGGTATGACGCCAATTACATACGTTCTTTGCCTACTTTTATTAACCCCAGCGGGCCACAAACAGGCACATTGAAGACAATCCGCGGAGGCAACATAAGTAACGGCGAAGGACGCAACCTAAACATCCTGTGGCGCGAGAAAGGCGATCCCAACCGAGGTTATCAGTACATTGGTTTCCGTCTGGTTAGAAGTAACTAATAGATGTTTTACAGGGGAAGGCTACGGCTTTCCTCTTTTTTTATGCTAATTTAAAAGTGAGAGCTGTTTCAAAAAACAAGAATGATACAGAGAGACAATATAACACCTTTAGGAACGGAAGTATGCAGCAGATAGTTGTGGATAAATACATCATAAACGTGGTTCACAAGAAAATGAAAAGCATCCGTTTAGCGATAAATGCCAGTACGGGGCAGATAAGGATTTCTGCGCCTTTTCACATCAGTGAACAGCAGATAAGGCATTTTGTCGAAAGCAAATTAGCTTGGCTTGAAAAGCATACTGTTGCCGTAAAACCCACTACTTTTACAACAAAGAAATACATCAACGGCGAGACCCACTTCTTGGAGGGTAAGGAATATCAGCTATGCTTGATAGAGAACTCTGCTATAAATAAAATCAGCATAAAAGGTAATGCTACGATAGAGATGCGCACCATTGCCGGAGCTACAGCCGCAAAGCGTGAAACGCAGATGTATAATTGGTATCGGGCAAGATTGGAGCAGAAAGTTAATCCCCTAATTACTTACTGGCAAAAAGTGATGAACGTGCAGCTAAATGAATGGGGTATTAAAAAGATGAAAAGCCGTTGGGGAAGCTGTAACACCAAGGCAAAACGCATCTGGATAAACACGGAGCTTGCCAAGAAACCTGACCGTCTTCTGGAATACCTGATTGTGCATGAACTAGCCCATCTGCTGGAGGCATCGCATAATGAAGTTTTCAAAGCCTATATGGACAAGTTTATTCCCGATTGGCGACAAAGAAGGCGGGAATTGAACGGAAAGAAGTAAAGACAAGCTATAAAAAGGAGTTACCATGGCTTCAAAACAAGAGACAGTGGATTATATCCTCAGCCGGATAGAGGCAGCGGGGAATGTGTATGCCAAAAAGATGTTTGGCGAATATAGCGTATATTGTGATGATAAGATAGTAGCTTTAGTGGCGGATGACCAGCTATACATAAAGCCCACTGAGGCGGGAAGAGCATTTCTTGGCACTGTGGAAGAAGCTCCTCCATATCCTGGAGCTAAGAACTGGTTCTATATCTCCGAGGATAACTGGGATGAACCAGAGTGGCTTACGCAGCTTATTCTGGTAACTACGCCCGAAGTGCCATTGCCAAAACCGAAGAAAAGGAAAAAGGGATTACCTACCTAATATTGTGCAATCGATGTGATAAACACCCCCTATGCAAAAATTGACGGATTTCTTAAGCTTGATTTCTATAATCGGCGACTGTATCTTTGGCTGTAAGGGCACTTAACTACGTATCGCCGATTTATGAGCTAAACAAAGAATCTTGCTCTTTCCGGAAAGTTTTTTAACTCACAATTACGCTGTGTGATAGCACGAAGGATTATTACTGAAACTCTTCGCAGCGTAATTGTAAGTCAAAATGGTAGATTCCAGCTTTAAGTATGCGGTGTTAGGAGCACTTGTTCCTTTGTTGGTTGCTATCTTTTGTAGTTCTTCCTTGCAAACATTGCCCTATCATTGCCCACCCAATGCCCTCCACATGGACAATGGGTGGACAATGATAAGGCAATGCTTGCAAAGGAAGCACAGCGAAACCCCAGGTTAGCATTAAGATAGAAATGGCTCTTTGAACTCCAAAAACTAAGATTTTTATATGTGCAAGAAAGATGTTGACAGATATGATGGATTATGGATCTTATAAATTCGACTGAATAAAGAGCCGTAACAATACGGAATATAGTGTGTAGTAGCTGAATGCAAGCTGACGTGGCTGCCAATCTCCGAATTGGCAGTAGCAGCAGAGATGTTAGAGAAGCATCTTCTAGATGCTGTGGCAAAGAGGAATTTGCCACCCCAAAACCTGACGAAGCATTTTGTTGTAAGCCACATCCAAAAAAAGGAGAAAAAGCCATGAAAAGGATGATTTTAATTATTAGCGTTTGTTGTATGTACCTTGCCTTAGGGGCAGTGTATTATAAACTTGGAGAATACGATACGTCCGGAAGTGCTTGGTCAGTCACGCTTGTCGGAAACATAGCCTATGTGGCAGATGATAATGAAGGATTGAAAATTATTAGTGTTGCAAATCCCCAGAACCCTACCCTGCTTGGTTACTACGATACACCCGGAAGTGCTCGCTCTATAAACATTGTCGGGAACACAGCCTATGTGGCAGATGGTTATTCTGGTCTGCAGATCATCAATATAACCGATCCACAGAACCCTACTCTATTAGGTTACTACTCTACTCCAGGAGATGCTGTTACAGTTACTGTAGTCGATAACGTTGCCTACGTGGTTATTGTTCATTTTGGGCTGATGATCATTGATGTAACAAGTCCCCAGAACCCAGCTCTGTTGGCTTTCTACAATTTATCTGATTATGTTTCTTCAATAGCAGTAGTGGGGAACACAGCTTATGTAGCAGATGGTGATGCAGGGCTGCAGATCATCAATATCACCAATCCTCAAAACCCCACTCTGTTAGGTTCCTACGATACGCCCGGGTATGCAAAATTCGTCACGGTTATCGGGAACACAGCATACGAGGCAGATTGGAATGCAGGTCTGCAAATCATAGATGTAACAAATCCCCAGAACCCTACTCTGATAGGTTCCTATGATACTCCCGGGGAAGCTACCTCGATGACCGTTGTCGGAAATAAAGCGTATGTGGCAGATTATGAAGCAGGACTGCAGATCATAGATGTAACAAATCCCCAGAACCCTACTCTGATAGGTTCCTATGATACTCCCGGGGAAGCTTGGTCAGTAACGGTGATCGGTAACACAGCATACGTAGCAGATGGTTATTCGGGTCTGCAGATCATTAATGTCGCCAATCCCCAGAGCTCTCCTCTGATAGGTTCCTATGATACTCCCGGGGAAGCTATTTCAATTTTTGTAGTCGAGAACACAGCCTATGTGGCGGATTGTTTAGAAGGGCTGCAGATCATCAATATAACCGATCCCCAGAACCCTACTCTGTTAGGCTTTTACGATACAGCAGGCTTTGCATTCTCTGTCTTTGTGGACGGGAATCGTGCTTATGTGGCAGATCTTAGCGATGGATTGCAGATAATAAATGTCGCCAATCCCCAAAACCCTATCCTTATTGGTTATTGCTATACGCCAGGATATGCCCACTCAGTATCGGTGGTTGGAAACACAGCCTATGTGGCAGATTGGAATGCAGGTCTGCAGATAATCAATGTTACCAATCCCCAGAACCCTACTCTGTTAGGTTCTTACAATACACCTGGGCCTGCACAATTCGTCACGGTTATCGGGAACACAGCATACGTGGCAGATAACTATGCAGGTCTGCAGATCATAGATGTCGCCAATCCTCAGAACCCTACTTTGGTAGGTGAATACCATAGCGATGGTTGCTCATGCTCAGTTACAGTGGTGGGAAACATAGCCTATCTAGCTGATGGTAAGGCTGGACTTAAGATATTGGATATCTCCAATCCCCAGAATCCCACCTATTTAGGGCGGATTCTGCCTCATCTGACAAGCCATATTAAAACCTGTTTCGTAAAGTCGAATATGCTATACTTCTCCGATATCAATTGGAATGAAATCAGTTGTTATGATATCAGTAACCCGAATTCCCCTGAACTTGTTGAAAACATTGTCTGGAATCTGAGCACTTCTGAAATGTGGGTTGAGGGGGACAATCTATATATGGCAAATGAAGGCTATGGTTTAGGTATTCACAGCCTGCAATGGGTTGATATTGAGGACGCTGTGCTTGTCCCTGCTCCAGAGCCTGTGCTTAGCAGCTATCCCAATCCCTTCCACTCTGGCACGAGCTTAGAGTTTACCTTGCCCAAGAGCGAACACGTAAAGCTGTGCCTTTATAACATCAAGGGGCAATTAGTGCGAGAGCTTTGCGACGAGAATAAGCAAGCAGGCAGCAACACCCTAAGCTGGGATGGTAAGGACAGAAGTGGCAGAGATGTACCTGTTGGTATCTATCTTGCCAAGATTAGCTACGGAAGCAAATCCTTTGCAAAGAAGATTGCTCGCTGGTGATGTAAAGTCTTGGAGTTCAAAGTGCCTCAGTGTCTTGGAGTTCAAAGTGCCTCTGCTATCTTTGTATTTACCTATATCTTAGCGGCATTTTGGACTTCAAGATTCTTGGCTGCATTGCTGGTCGCGAAAGAAAGGTTTTCAGTCAAGTTCAACAGTGTCATGGTTATTACACATTTGCATGTATGAAATTCTCTGAAGTAGGTTCGCTAACTACCATAGGAACTCGGCTTTGAAGTCCAAAGAGCCTGTAAGATATTGGTAAGCAGTACGATAAAGAAGGCTCTTTGAACTCCAAAACTGCAATATTTGTTTAGCAAAAAAGGAATGGTTATGAGAATCAAATCTACGGACTTTATTCCAGCTAACTATTACCATATTTACAATCGTGCAGCCCAAAGCTTGTTACTGTTTAAAAATGCCGAAGATTACCAAAAATGCCTAAGCCTGATGAATAGATATATGGATAGCCCAGATTTCTCTATGGTTGCGTTCTGCCTGATGCCGAACCACTATCACTTTTTCATGCATCAGAATGGAGAATGCCCTATTTATATGATCATGAACAAGATATGGTTTAGCTATTCTAAATATTACAATAGGAAGTATGGAGGTAAGGGTAGCATTTTTGCAGGGAAAACCCAACACAAGCATGTGGATAAGGATGCTTATCTTTTGCGGTTGCCTGCATATATTCATCAGAATCCCGTAACTGCTGAATTAGTAAGCTCACCTGAACAATGGGAATGGTCTAATTATCTGGAATGGGTAGGATTACGGGACGCTCAGCTCTGCGATTTCGAGATTATTCGCAGCTACTACGATGATGAATCCAGCTACAGTGAAATGATGGATGTGATAGCATCAGAAAAACAGATCAAGAGCTATATGCTGGATTGATGTTAGTTTGGAGTTCGAGCCGGAAGTACTATCTTTGAGCTTAGCTTTAATTCTGATCCGGCTCGGACTTCAAGCGGTCACCTGCGACACTGCCGCTTGTATCTTGAAGTCCAAAGAGCCTGTATGTTATTGGTAAATATAAAGATAAAGATGGCTCTTTGAACTCCAAGACTAGATAACAATCCCGGCTTTGAAATCCATGTGGCTAGTATAAATAGTAACAAGTGGTTATTTGTTTCAGCCACATGAACTCCAAAACACGCAGCCACATGAACTCCAAAATACGATATCAGTATAAGAAACCAATTGACAAAATCGGGCAGTTAAAATCTACTGACCCAACGATGTAAATACGTGAACAACGTATAGCACAAGCTCCATATTTTGCAGGGGCTTATAGTTCTTTAGGAGGAACAATGTTATCCTTTAACAGGGATACTTGTAATGAGTATCGCTGTGGCTTGGGATTTATCCCAGCCACTAAACTTAAACAAATTTACAGCAGTTTGATTTTCTGCTTGGTGGGCGGAGCTTTACGCTTTAGCCTGAGCCATGCTGGGGAGCATATTGCCACAACAAGTGGAGGTTCCAGTGAGTAACCACGACAATCGTATTCGGATCAAGCTTAAAGCATACGACCATCGTCTCTTGGATCAATCTGTAGCGGAGATCGTGAAATCTACTCGCAACACCGGTGCCAAAGTAATAGGTCCTATTCCTTTGCCAACCGATCGTACTGTTTATACGATTTTGCGTTCGCCCCATGCAGATAAGAAAAGCCAAGATCAATTCCAAATGCTGGTTCATAAGCGTTTAATTGATATCGTGAATCCCACCCAGCAGACAACTAATGCCCTCAAAAAGCTTAGTTTGCCCGCAGGTGTGCACGTAGAGATTAAGGCTAATACAAGGAGCTAGGCATGATCGGATTAATCGGAAAGAAAATAGGTATGACGCAGATATTTGACAGCAACGGCAAAGTTATCCCCGTTACGGTTATCAAAGCCGGACCCTGCAAAGTAATCTGCAAACGTACAGCAGCCGAAAACGGCTACGAAGCCTTGCAACTGGGTTATGAAGAAATACCCGAACGCAAGGTTAGCAAGCCGCTGCTCGGTCACTTCAAAAAGTACAGTAGCGGTTTATATCGCTACATCAGAGAGTTCCGCCCCTCATACGGTCAAGAGATTACAGAAATCAACATCGGTGATATACTAAACGCCGATATGTTTGAAGAAAACGATCCTGTAAGCATCTCTTCCAAATCCAAGGGTAGAGGTTTTACCGGTGTGATGAAACGTTACGGCTTTGCCGGATTTATCGCATCACATGGTAGCCACGAATCCTTCCGTGGTGGTGGCTCCATAGGTCAATGCGCTCAGCCTTCCCGCGTTTTTAAAGGCGTGAAAATGGCTGGACAGCATGGTAACGCCAGAGTAACGGTGCGTCACCTCACCGTTGTGAAAGTAGATACAGAAAACGGACTGATCATGGTTAAAGGTGCAATTCCCGGTCACCGCAATTCCCTGGTCACCATTCATAAGGAACAATAGGTGGTATTAGATGGTAACAGCTAAAAAATATAATGCCAATGGCGAACTTATCGGCGAAGTTAATCTTCCTGCCAGTGTGTTCGATATTGACGTAAATTCACCCAAGGTTCTCCTGCACGAAGTGATTACCATGTACATGGGCAATCAACGCCAAGGTACAGTGCAAAAGAAGAACCGCAGCATGACAGCCGGTAGCACCAAGAAGCTTTTTAAGCAGAAAGGAACCGGTAACGCACGTGTGGGTACTCGTCGTTCACCAATACGCGTTCATGGTGGTAGGGCATTTGCAATTTACCCCAAGAATTGGTATAAAACCATTCCTCACACAAAGAAACGGATGGCACTGAAAGTAGCCCTTACAGACCGTGCTCGCGATGGTAGAATCTTTATTGTGGACAGCCTGGTAATGGACAAACCTGATACAAAGTTTGCCAAAGAACTGTTGGGCAAGATTGTTCCTGAAAGGGGACGTAAACTTGTGGTTACAGACGGACATCACCTTCCCACAGTGAAAAGTTTCACCAACCTTCCAGATGTGATGACAGACCGTGCAGACAGCCTTTTCGCCTACGAAATACTGAAAAGCAGCTATATCATCATGACGGGGGATGCCCTGAAAAAAGTGGAGGAGGTATTCAGCTCATGATACACATGCGTAATATCTTAATAAGCCCGATAATCACTGAAAAGAGCGGAGCTCAGGTTCAGAGCCAGAATTCATATATCTTTAAAGTG
>JAQUJJ010000252.1 GCA_028681035.1 Candidatus Cloacimonadota bacterium | reverse complement strand
CATCCTACCTGCCTTTATCGAACGCAAAGACGAAGATTACTTTAGCAAATTGGTTGCCAATAGCGAGATTGCAGCCAATGAGTATAACATTGCCGTAAGCTCCTATGTAACTCGGGAAAACACCAGCGAAATAATTGATATCGAACAGCTTAATGCTCGCATTGCCGAGATGGTGATCAAGCAAAACCATCTGAGAACAGCTATCGATGAGATCGTTGCTGATTTGGAAGGTTCAGAATGAAAGAAGAACAAAAAGGCGAGATCATAATCTATCAGACAGAAGAAGGGCATACTAAGATAGATGTCCGTTTTGAAAGTGAGAATCTTTGGCTATCTCAAGCTCAGCTTGTAGATTTGTATCAATCAAGCAAATCAAATATAAGCGAGCATATTAAACATGTATTTGAAGAAGAAGAATTAACAGAAGATTCAGTTGTTCGGAAATTCCGAACAACTGCAGCGGACGGAAAAGAATACCATACCACTTTTTATAATCTGGATATGATCATCTCTTTAGGCTATCGTATTAAATCACGCATAGCCACTAAGTTTCGAATCTGGGCGACTGAACGGCTTAAAGAGTACATCATAAAAGGCTTTACTATGGATGATGAGCGCTTAAAGCAGGCAGGCGGAGGTACTTACTGGTATGAGCTGCTCAATCGTATTAGAGATATCCGTTCCTCAGAAAAGGTGCTATACCGACAGTGATTCGCTTTGGGTGGTAAGTGTGACGGCAACAGCAGATAACTGGGTAACTGTGGTTCCACTATCAGCTACCAATGGCGACATCAGTGGGGATTGTGGTTCTGCTGCCATATCTCCGGGTATGGATAAGCACATCATTTGGAATATTGCCCAAAACTTCCCGACTAATCATGGAACCAATATGCTGGTGAAGATTAAGGTGGATGAGAATAACCTACCCAATGGTTTTGTGCTGGTGCAAGGTGGAACCTTTAAAAACGGTACATCTGATGTGACGGTCAGCAGTTTTTACATGGATAAATACGAGCTTACGCAGGCAGGTTACCAAGCCGTAATGGGGTCTGATCCTGCCAGTGGATATGGCGATGGCGATACCTATCCCGTCTATTATGTCTCTTGGTTCAATGCCATCGAGTATTGCAACCGCAGAAGTATCAATGAAGGGCTTACGCCATGCTATAGCTACAGCTCTTATGGCACCAATCCTGACACTTGGCCTGGGGGTTGGAATTCCGATTCCAACAACCACACCAATGTATCCTGCAACTGGACCGCCAATGGTTATCGCCTACCCACCGAAGCAGAGTGGCAGTTTGCTGCCAGGGGTGGCAACCAGACGCATAATTATACTTATAGCGGGAGTAATGACATCAATGCAGTTGCCTGGTATTGGAATAATGGTGGATCTGCTTACACTACCCACACAGTTGGAGGCTTTGCAGCCAACGAGCTGGGTCTATTTGATATGAGTGGTAACGTTTGGGAATGGAACTGGGACATCTATGGCGATTACCCAGGTGGTGCGCAGAATAACCCTCATGGTGTTGTCAGCGGGTCTTACCGTGTGAGGCGCGGCGGTAGCTGGTACAATATTGCCGACGTCTGCACTGTTTCCAGTCGGTACTACGACTATGCGACTCTCAGCTACTACGGTGTAGGCTTCCGCTTGCTGAGGGTTTCCCCTTGATTTTTGTTTTTTGTCCTTTTTGCCTTTTGCATTGTAGCGCAGGACGCCGTTCCTGCGGAACCAGAATTTCACATCGCAGGAACGGCGTCCTGCGCTACGGATAGGGATTACTTATGAAAAGACATAATACTATCGATGTGGCAAACCCTAAATATCAATACCGCTCCCGGAGTTTGCCACACTGGTTCGATGTTGATAAACCGGTGTTCATCACGTATCGGCTAAGGTTTACTCTTCCCAATGTCATTGTGCAAGAACTACAGAAAAGGAAAACTGAGTGGTTCAAAGAAATTCAGAATCTGGAAACCGAAGCAAAACAAACAAAGCTGGCGAGCAAAGACGGTGTTTTCTTTGCTTGGTTTGATGAACTTATAACCAAGTCTATTGAAGTACCTCAAATCCTACATGAACGGGAAATAACCGATATAATAGCGGATTCATTCAGATATTTCGATAATATCCGCTATCAGATTATCGCTTATTGCATTATGCCCAATCATGTGCATGTGTTGATAAGTCCGCTTAAGCAAGCTAATGGGGAAATATATCCGCTTTCACATATCACTTATACTTGGAAGAAATTTACCGCTGCTGCGATTAATAGTTTTTTAGGGAAAAGTGGCAACTTATGGCAACAAGAATCATACGACCACCTTGTTAGAGATGAGACAGAGCTTGAGAAGGTGATTGATTATATCATACAGAATCCGGTGAAGGCACGGTTGGTAGATAAATGGGAAGATTGGTATGGAACATGGCTTGTAGCGCAGGACGCCGTTCCTGCGTATTAAGATTACTCAAATACTAATTTGTTTAAAAGAAATGGTGGAAGAGTGTTGTTTGTAGATTGGTTTCGCAGGAACGGTGTCCTGCGCTACCTTGCTATCCCATTCGCAGGAACGGCGTCCTGCGCTACCTTGCTATCCCATTCGCAGGAACGGCGTCCTGCGCTACGAGCGTTATACTAATGCCCACAACTACAATGTTTCCAATTAAGAACAACAACAATGCGACTAACAGCTACAACATATAAGCTTCCGATCGCTGAGTATCTTTCGCACAAGAACCTCCTCTGTACGCACGGCAGGTCAAAAAAGGGGAAATCCAGATTTCTATCCTGTTCACATAAAAGTGACAAATAGAACACAGGGCTCAGACTTAGTAGCGTTTGTCGAACAGTCGAGAGCCTTTTTTTGCTTGACCTAAGATGGGGATGCAAAAGTATATGATAAACTAAGAAATCAAGCTGACCATAAATATGCTTGTGACTATCTCTAAAAGGAATAGATACAATGACGGAAACAATATTCAAGGGGTACCTTGCTAATCTGCAAGTCACTCTAAATAAGGGTGATGCACGTGAAGAGAGCTTTTATGAACACATCAAAACTCTTCTTCTGCAATATGCTGAGCTAACTGCCAAGAAAAAGCCAGATATAACCGTTCTGCCCAAAGCCACTGAAGCAGGCAATCCGGACTTTCGGGTCTGGGACGGTAAAAACCACATAACTGGTTATATCGAGGCTAAGGCTCCCAGTGTGTTTCACCTTGACCAGATCGAAACTTCAGAGCAGTTGAAACGTTATCTGAAGGTATTTCCCAATCTTATCCTCACCAATTTCTATGAATTCCGGCTATTTCAACATGGTATTATGATTTGTTCTGCTACCATTGGCAGGGCAGCCAATGCCATTAATTTACATAAAGCTCCTCCATTGGAGCAAATAGAGCAGTTTGCTTACCTTTTAGAACGTTACTTTGCCTTTTCTCTACCTGCCATTGATAACCCCAAGTCTCTTGCCAAAGAGCTTGCCAAACGTACCCGCTTCCTGCGGGATGAGATTATAGCCATCGAACTGGCAGAGGAAGAGAGACAGGGCAAAAGAGTCCTATTAAGCTTCTACGATTCCTTCAAGAGACTCCTGATCAATAAACTAACACATGAGCAATTTGCTGATTTGTATGCTCAAACTCTCACCTACGGCATCTTTGCTGCCCGCACCAAGTCCGAAGGTGAATTTAACCGTGAGCTTATTTACAAATACATCCCCAATACTCTGGGAGTGCTGAAAAGCATTTTCAAGTATATCTCATACGACAAACCGCCTAAAGCACTCGAGGTCTTGATTGACGATATAGCCGAAATCCTCTGCGTGACCGACATTCAGAAAATCTTGCATGCCTACTACAAAGAAGGCAAGGGTAGCGACCCCATCATCCATTTCTATGAGACCTTTCTCTCGGAATATGACCCAGCTTTGCGAGAAAAACGAGGCGTATATTATACTCCTGAGCCAGTTG
>JAQUJJ010000079.1 GCA_028681035.1 Candidatus Cloacimonadota bacterium | reverse complement strand
AGCCTTAATCAAGCGTTAATTATTAACGCTTGATTAAGGCTATATAAAGAGCTAATTGACATCCTGAAGTGAGCTGGAAAGATCATTCTAAAAAAGGGAAAAATGAAAGCACATGTAAAAGCAGGACTTAAAGACATTTTCGACCAATTGTATTCAGGCATATGTTATTATCACCTCAGTTAAAGCTCACCTTGATGCTGCACGTCTCCAGGATGCTCATACTCCGCAGAGTCCTACCGGTATGAGATATCAGATAACGCCACAAAGCAAACAGCCGGGTCTCAGCGCTACGCTATTTCAGATAACAAACCGACCTTTATCTTGTTTTTATAAAATTTGGTGAATGCCAGGTTACAAAGATCTTGACATATATTTTAAGAAAATAAAGCTTGTCTTTAGCATTCATTTGCATCATGCAAGCTATGTTTTTACGCGAGAAATTAAAGAGATAAGGAGACACTCTATGATTTGTGTAGATTACATTCTGGCAGCATTTACAGATATTGATCTGAAGGCCTTCGAGATCCCAAAATTGAGAGGCTACTTTGCTAATAAATACCCGGACAAATCCCTCTTTCACAACCATCTGTCCCCAGGCAAGCTGTCTTATGAGGCCCCCAAAATACAATACCGCATCTACCAAGGGCATCCTGCCTTAATAGGTATCGGAGAAGGCATTCAGCTCGTAAAACAAATCATGCTGGACAGTCACAATATCCAAATTGGAGAAAAGAATATGATGGTGCGGGAAGTGCAGGTAGAGCTGCTGAAAGCAGATTTTGGGCAAACAGACAGCTTTCAGGATTACCGTTTCAGCTCGGTCTGGATGGCGCTGAACCAGGAAAACTATCGTGACTATATCAAGATGAACAGCATGGACCAAAAGAAACGCCTCAAGCAAATCCTAAGAGGAAATCTGCTTACCCTATCCAAGGCTTTTGCCTATACGATTCCGGACTTTGAAGCCCTTGAGGTAGATGGCTGGTTCAAGCCCGTATCACGCAATTTTCACAACATTCCCATGCACTGCTTTACCGGAGAATTCACGGTGAACTTTATGATTCCGGATTATCTGGCTCTGGGCAAACAAAGCGCCCGGGGTTTTGGGGTGGTGCAGAGACAAAAGGAGGAAAGATGATCCATAAAATGCACTCGCTGTTTGAGCATATTCCCGCAGGTATAATCTCAGCCTATGAAAATGAGTATGACCTAGCTGTGGGGCCCAAAGCAGATTTAAAGGTGATTACGCTTGATTTTCAGAGAGAGGGTTCAGAATACATCCTGGTAGATTCGATAATGAGCGATTATGATTCTGCAAAGAATGTAACGGACTACTTTTATAGAGATGCTCCCAGCAACACAGTTTCACCCTTTCTTAGTTTATATATATCGGAGGAGAGCTTGGGGAAAATTAAGGAAGAGGACTATTCGGTAGATTCCAAGGTCTATAAGAAGTTTATTCGTATCCTGAATCGCAATGTTGAATTGAATGCCGAGCTTGAGGGTTTGAGGGATTTCTTTGTCGACCAGCCCGAAGTGATATTTGCAGAATTGGATAAGTATCTGTATCAGACCAAAAAAGCTCCTTACATTTTCACCATCAGCATTGATGGCAAGCATATCGGGCGATCCCCGCTGTTTAAAGCGATTCGTGAAAATGCCGCAGAGGAGTATTACAAGGATTTTTATACCCTTGGTAATAAGAAGATCGCCGGTAAAAATATGGTATGTTCTATGTGTATGACTACCCAAAAGGAATTGTGGGGCTATGTCTCCATCTACAATTTCTATACATCCAAGACCGATTTTGCCCCCATTGCCGGTGGACTGAACAAAGACCTGGCGCACCGCAATTACCCAGTGTGTCCAGATTGTGCTGCAAAGCTGAAAAAGCTGCGGCCGGTGGTTGATAAATACTTCAAATTCAAGTTCTGCGGTTTTGACTATCTGCTGATACCCCAGGTGATAGAACAGAACCAGGATAGTAAGCTCATGGACAAGGTTATCGACATCATGGTAGCCCAGTACGATAGTGATCCTGGGACTCTTTTGAATCTTGATGCCAGGCTGGGAGAATTTAGCCTCGGGAAACGTAAAAAGATGATAGATGGCTATTCCAAAGAAGTATTCGATTACCTGGCTGAAACAAATAACGCTGCATCTTACACCATGCTCTTTTATGCAATCAATAACGCCGAATTCAAAATCTTACTCACCATCGAGGACGTTTTCCCTTCCCAATTCCGTGAGCTCTATGATGCCAAACAAAAAGCTGAAGCGCATGACGTATTTCAGAACCTTCCGGGAAAAGTCAAAGGAGAGCTGTATGATCTTGAATTCAGATTTGACACGCTCAAGGAATTTCTGCCGATAAACGACCGGATAGAAGGGGATTTTTCCAAGGCTTTTCTGGAGACCACCAGAGGCATATTTACCCAGAAGCAGCTATCTTTCAGCTTTCTGCTGCAAAGGATCATGAGCACCATCAGGCGAAGATTTTCAAACGAGCTAAACTACGAGCTTACTACGCGCAAAGCCTTTCTACTCTTGAAGTTTATGTCCTATCTGGGCATACTAAATAGTACAATAAATAACGCAAATAAGGAGGTTGCCATGACGGGCAAATTCGCTGATTTCTTCCAGGAGCACGGGGATTTTATAGATTCCGACGCAAAACAATGCATTTTTATGACCGGAGTTTTAACCCAGCTCTTGCTAAATATCCAACTTTCTGATAAAAACGCGGCTCCATTCAGGAAAAGGCTGAACAACATGAAGCTGAACCAAAACCTGGTTTATCGGATATTTACCGAAGCAAAAGAAAAACTCGAGCAATACGGCAAAAACTACTACCGGGAATTGGAAGCAGATATTGCCGAACTGATGGTAAAGGGCGGAATGGAAAAGCTTTCCAACGATGAAATCAGCTTCCTTTTTACCCTGGGTATGACCCTGTACAAAAAATTCAAAGAACCCAAAGCAATGGATCAAGAAAATGAGCAAGGAGGAAACCATGTCTGATCTTAAAAGAACTGAAATACTATTTCTTTACGATGTGCAAAATGCCAATCCGAACGGAGACCCTTCCGATGAAAACAAACCCCGCATCGATGAAGAAACCGGCCACAACATCGTAACCGATGTGCGCCTCAAGAGAACTGTGCGCGACTATCTTTTCAATTATGAAGGCTACAATCAAGATGGTGTAAAAGATATCTTTGTACGTCAAACCTTTGTAGATAGCGATCCTGCCAAAGGCCTCAATGATGGGAAAAACAGAGGCAAACAATATAAGAGCGATCTCAATCTTGTGCTGGATGCCTGCATAGACATAAGGCTGTTTGGAGGCGTACTCCCGTTGGATAAAGACTCCATCACCTTCACCGGCCCGGTCCAATTCAAAATGGGACGCTCTCTGCACAAGGTGGAAATGATGTATATCAAAGGCACCGGTGCTTTTGCAGGAAAGCCTGGGGCAAAGCAGCAAACATTCAGAGAGGAATACATCCTACCCTACTCCTTTATTGCTTTCTATGGCATCATCAATGAGAATGCTGCCAGGCAAACCAAGCTTACCCGGGATGATATTGAGATGCTGAAAAAAGGGCTTTGGAACGGAACCAAGCAGCTCATTACGAGATCCAAAATGGAGCATAATCCCAGAATGCTACTCATGCTGGAGCACAAAAACAGCAACTATTTCATAGGTGAATTGGACAAGCATATCCGGCTATCGACAGAGAAAAAAGACGAAGAGCTCCGCGGTATGCAAGATTTCAAGCTTGATCTGAGTCCCTTGAAAAAGATCTTGGATGGCATGGGAGAAGATAAACCGGAAATATATCTGCAAAAAGACCCGAATCTCGAACTATTAGGATGGTAAGCATCCTGCACTACAGGAGTTTGTATGATACCCGATAAAATACTCTGTTTCGAGCTGTTCGGAGACTATGCGCAGTTCAGGAAGTTCTTTACCAATATGTCTCCCCTCAGCTTTTCCATACCTCCCAGAACCGTTTTGGCCGGGATTATCGGTGCGATCTTGGGCATAGGTAAGCTGGAGAATCCGGAAACGTTTTCCGAACATAACAGCTTTATCGCCTTGCGCCTGATGACTCCGATAAGAAAAACCAAGATTGCGCACAATTACCTGAAAACCTCATCTCTGAAACAGGTATATGCTTTTAGTGAACACAAGCCCACCAATGTTGAGTTCTTGACCAATGTCCGCTATCGCATCTATTTCTCTTGTGAAGATGCGGGCTTGTATCAGAAGCTCAAAGGTCTTTTGGAGGCTCATCAGAGCGTATATTCTATTTGTTTGGGGATTAGTGGCTGTTTGGCGAATTACGAGTATTTGGGGGAATATGCACTTACAGCATTGCCTCCCAAACAAAAGCTCTGGATGAATACCGTGATTCCCATGTCTTCAGTAGATGAGCTGATCTTGGATTCTCCGCTAAAACTACAGAAGGTGGTAATGCCCACTACTATGAACAATCAGCGCGAAGTAACCAAGTATGAAGAAGTTCTGTTTGAATTGACGGGAGAGCCAATCTCCCTGATTTCCAAGGACAGCTCGTATCTGGTGGAAGGATTGCAAGACACCATTCGTGGATTTTAAGCTCTACTCACATCCAGATATACTCTTGGGGGATCACCTTGCGCAGGTAAGTAATGCCGGTATGTCCAGATTTGCGTCTAACGCGATATTTCCAGAACATGCCAGGCTGCTCAGGGTGATCCTATCTTTTCATGATTTGGGTAAAGGCTCAGACTATTTTCAGAGCTATTTGCTAAAGGCTGCACCTCGCAGCAATCTTACCAGGCATAGTGAGTTTTCTGCACTTTGGGCCTGTTACTATTGTATGGAGAAATTGAAGCTGGATCCTCTGGATTCGCTTTTCGCTTATGTCTGTGTAATGTCACACCATGGCAATCTGGATAATTTCTCAGAATTGCTCTGTCCAGACCTGAGCAGAGACGAACTGAAACAGATAAGTGAGCATACTAACTATACGGAGCTTAATGCCATACAGAATTCACTGGGCCTTGATGTCTGCCTGTCTGCATCGCTCTTTGAAGAGCTGCTTAGCTTCTTCGCAAAAAACTCGCTTTCATCCCTATATCGAAGCATACGATCCCAGATTATACCAGAGCACTGGCTGCGCCTGAATTATCTGTTTTCGCTCTTGATTTGGGCAGATAAATACTCCGCCATTTTCAAGAGCCAGGGTCAGGATCATGATGCCAATAATTGGAATATCGGATATCTGAATCATTACAAAAATGGCCTTCCCATCGGCCAGGGAGCGATTGCCTCAATCCGCAATGAAGCCTATGCTTGCCTGCCGGAATACATCAAAGCGGAGATCAAGACCTATTCGATAAACATGCCCACCGGTTCAGGAAAAACGCTCAGTTCCCTGAAGGTGGCACTGGAGCTGCAAAAAGCCTATCCTCATCTGCAGCGCATCATCTACAGCCTGCCCTTTACTTCGGTGATAGACCAGAATTACAAGGTCTTTGTGGATATCCTGCAACAGAGTTCTGTGAATGTGAGCTCTGATCTGATCCTGGCGCATCATCATCTTGCCGAATATGACTATCAAGGCATTGATGAATACTCCCAAAATGAAGCTGAATATTTGGTGGAAACCTGGGATAGCAAGCTGGTAGTTACCACCTTTGTACAGCTTTTGGCATCCTGCCTGTCTGTGAGAAATAGCAGTTTAAAGAGATTTCACCGGCTGGCTAATGCCGTAATCATCCTGGATGAGGTTCAAAACATCCCTCACTGCTACTGGGAATTGTTGCGCAGCGCACTAAAACAGATCACCCAGAGCTTGAATTCTGTGATTCTTCTGGTAACCGCTACTTTGCCCATGATATTTGATCCGGAGGATCAGGATGTGCTGGAGCTGGCCTATCCCAAGGAAGCCTGGTTCGCCAGCCTGAACAGAGTGGAATTACATCGCAAGGCACTGAGCAAAACTATTGAGCTGGATGAGCTTGCCAATATGATAGCCGAAGATTATGTTCAGGATAAATCGCTTAAGCGCTTGATTATCCTCAATACTATTCAAAGCTCGTTGGATTTGTATGAGATGCTTGCAGATCTGTTGCCGGATGCCAGGTTTCTCTATTTATCCTCAAATGTGATTCCCAAACAGCGTTTGGAACGGATAGATACGATAAAAAAGCACACAAGGACTGGCCTGATTATCGTTTCCACTCAGGTAGTAGAAGCCGGAGTAGATATCGATGTGGATATTGTATATAGAGATCTTGCCCCACTGGATTCTATCATCCAGGCTTCAGGACGCTGTAATCGCAATGAATCCAAAGGCCGCTCAAGAGTAGTGCTCTTTCAATTGGCCAAAAATCAACGGCCCTATTGGCGATATATTTATGATGAAACCTTGGTGCAGGGCACGCTAAGGGCTTTGGGCACAGATGAGGCGCCTCTTGAGGAATCTGAGCTCCACGAAATCAGCACCCGGTACTATGCCTATTTGAATTCGGTAAGCTCAAAAGACCGTTCCAAGAGGATAATCAAAGGCTTGAACACCCTGAATCTGGGCTCAGCTCTGGCTTTTCACCCCAAGAACAATCCAGATGCTTTTAACCTCATAGATAGCTACCCTACCCAAACTGTATTCATTGATTGTGATGAGAGTTCTGCTGCACTATTGGAGTCATATTATGCTCTGAGGGAGTCCGCTGAGCAGGATTCTTTTGAAAAGAGAGCAGAACTCAAAAAAACCTTTAGAAAAATGGGAACTTATATGATCAATGTGGATAAACGCTTCGTAAAATCCGAAGAGCCTATCTTCATAATCGAGAAAAACAGCTTGCCCCAGTATTATGATCCGGATACTGGCTTCAAAAGAAAAGCAGATCAAGCGGATTACATTTTCTGATTATGGAACTCCACCTCAATACCTACGGCTCAGCCCTACGCAAAAAAGATGATATGTTTGAAATCTTTGTGGATGAAAAGAAGATAAAGATATCTCCGCTGAAGATCTCCAGTATTGTGATCTCAAACGCTGTGCAGATCAGCTCGGACGCCATCCAATTGGCCATGGAGCACAATATCGATGTGGTGATGCTGGACCAATACGGCAATCCTTATGCCAGGGTCTGGTTTCCCAGGATCGGCAGCACTGTGCTGATCAGGAGAAGGCAATTGGAGATGCTTTCCGATGCGATGGGGCTGGACTTCATCAAACGCTGGATCTGCATCAAGATCATGAATCAATACCGCTTTGTGAAGATGCTGTTTTCAAAGCGGGATTGGGTCACCCAGGAGCAGAAGCAAAAGCTGGAATTACTGCGTAAATACGCCATCTCAATCTATACTGCCGAGGGCTGTCTGGAAGAGCTTTCTCCTACTTTTATGGGGCTGGAAGGCAGTGCTTCCAGAGTCTATTTTGGCCTTTTGAGTATGCTGCTGCCAGAGCAATATAGAATTTCCGGCAGAAGCTCCAGACCGGCAAAGGATGCCTTCAATGCCTTTCTGAATTACGCTTATGGCATCCTGTACTCCAAAACAGAGCGGGCTTTGGTGATCGCGGGGCTGGATCCCTACATCGGCCTCTTGCACAGCGATAACTACAACAAAAAGAGCTTTGTCTTCGATTTCATCGAGGTCTATCGCATCCTGGTCGATGAGCCTGTCTTCTATATCTTCTCGCGCGGAAAATGCAAGCCAGAGTATCTGGAAGATATCTACAAAGGTGTAAGCCTGAGCACAGAGGGGAAGAAATTCTTTGCCCCATACATTCTGGAATCTCTGGATCAAATCATCCGCTATCGTAATAAAAACCGCAAGAAAATCGATATGATCCAAACTGATGCGCACAGCTTTGCCAACTTCCTGATCGGCAAAAAGGAGAACTATCTGGAAAGCTCGATAGCGCGGAAATTTGAGAACTTCATCAATCTCAAAAGCAATTTTGATGAAGAGGAGGACTGATGCTCACCTGGGTAATGTACGACATCGTGCAAGATAAAATCCGCAACAAAATAGTGAAATGCTGTGAAAAAGCCGGCATCTACAGAGTGCAATATTCGGTATGGCTGGGCGAAATGAACAAAACTCAGCGCAAAGAGCTGCGCACTCAGATCGAAGACCTGATCAAGCCCGATGAAGACAAGGTCTATATCTTCCCGATGTGCAGGGAGGACTTCAATAGCTGCATCTTGCTGGGGCAGGCCTTCGATCGCGACCTTGTGACCGATGAAGTAAAAGCTCTTTTATTGTAAAATAATGGAAACACAATTCATTACCCCCTCTGAAGTTCTGGAGTATATGTTCTGCCCCAGGTTTGTGTACTTTATGAGCGTGCTAAAGATCGATCAACATGAGCACCGGCGCCACCTCGTGAATAAAGGTCGTGATATACACTTGCTAAAGCTGGTGCAGAATAAGGACTATCTGAGAGCAAAAATCGGGGCCAAAGATAAACTGCTGGACCTCTACCTGAGCAGCGAAAAGTACCACCTGGTAGGGAAGGTGGACGAAGCACTCTTCCTGGAAGATGGCTCTGCTGCACCCTTGGATTACAAATACGCCTATTGGGAAAATAGAATCTACAGTACTCACAAAGTTCAACAGACTCTTTATGCCATCCTGATCGAGGAAAACTTCAATCTGCCGGTCAATAAAGCCTTCCTGGTCTATGTGCGCTCCAAAAACCACCTTGAAGAAATCGCTATAAGCGCTGCTATGAAAGAAAATGCGCTTGACATAATAGCTGATGTCTTCCAGATTGTCAACGAAGGCTCGTTCCCAGATGCCAAAACCTCGACAAGGAAGTGCGAAGACTGTAGCTACCGAAATATATGCGTGTCCTGAAAGAAAGTTATTGACATTTTGCCTTATATTCTGTTCTTTGCTTTTGTATAGAGTGTTTAAGCGTTCCCGAGAGTTTGAAATTCCGGGATTTTGTGTCATTTGAAAGGAAAATGAGAGCCTTATCCTATGCTGATATTTGTACAATATCATTTGTAGGACAGTAAAATAGCAGAGGATGAGGGCATTTATCCATGAATCCATTAAAACAAGGGTTGAAACATGAAGCTGAATAAGTCAAATTAACACAGTAAAGGGGCATTTATCCATGAATCCATTAAAACAAGGGTTGAAACTCTATTAGTTGACGAAAAGATAGGCGTCTATGAAGGCATTTATCCATGAATCCATTAAAACAAGGGTTGAAACCAAAAAGGAGAAAAAAGATGAAACAATCACAAAAAGCATTTATCCATGAATCCATTAAAACAAGGGTTGAAACCCCCCTATGGCATTCTCAGCAACCGTTCTCATCACTGCATTTATCCATGAATCCATTAAAACAAGGGTTGAAACCGAACACCTTGGCAAGCCATGTCCAATCTGTGGATAGCGCATTTATCCATGAATCCATTAAAACAAGGGTTGAAACCACATAATGGTTCAAGGTGAGTGGGTGCGAGCTAATGCATTTATCCATGAATCCATTAAAACAAGGGTTGAAACACTGCTCTGTGTATTTCTCAATATGTGAGCCTTCACGCATTTATCCATGAATCCATTAAAACAAGGGTTGAAACTTCTCTCCTTGTTATGTATATTTGATTTTAATAAAGCATTTATCCATGAATCCATTAAAACAAGGGTTGAAACTACCAAAACTCTTGTGGAAAATTATTAATAACCTTTGCATTTATCCATGAATCCATTAAAACAAGGGTTGAAACAATGTATCTATCTGCAAACATACCATCTGGCGATTTGGCATTTATCCATGAATCCATTAAAACAAGGGTTGAAACATGGCTTCTGATAACTTGAAGCCATTTGAGAAAGTGCATTTATCCATGAATCCATTAAAACAAGGGTTGAAACCTCGCGTCGAAGAAACCCTGACTATCAGTGACGGTCTTGCATTTATCCATGAATCCATTAAAACAAGGGTTGAAACGTCTTGTAAGACCATAGCCAGCCCCTGCCATGCAGAGCATTTATCCATGAATCCATTAAAACAAGGGTTGAAACATAACAATGAAAATGTCCCCACCCAATACGGTTTGGGCATTTATCCATGAATCCATTAAAACAAGGGTTGAAACCAACGATGCGACCGATAGCGACTTCGATATAGGCTTGCATTTATCCATGAATCCATTAAAACAAGGGTTGAAACAACGTTCGAGCATGACTCAATGTAAGCATGCTGGTGGCATTTATCCATGAATCCATTAAAACAAGGGTTGAAACACATTCTTTTCCCAGTAATAAAGGCCAGAAGAAAAAGCATTTATCCATGAATCCATTAAAACAAGGGTTGAAACCCCTTGCGAAGGGGTTCGCGGCTTGTGAGATTTTAGCCATCTTTGGCTCCTTCTGCTTCACTTAAGGTTGAAACCCCTTGCGAAGGGGTTCGCGGCTTGTGAGACCGTCAGCATTTATCCATGAATCCATTAAAACAAGGGTTGAAACGTTAAATTAGTCTTTACGGAAATCGGGCGTGAAATAACGCATTTATCCATGAATCCATTAAAACAAGGGTTGAAACAAGCCAAATCACTTTTCTACACAAGCCCGTCGGTCGGCATTTATCCATGAATCCATTAAAACAAGGGTTGAAACCCTGGATACATGCCCGAAAACGGGCTCCAGCCAAGAGCATTTATCCATGAATCCATTAAAACAAGGGTTGAAACTTCTCATGGCTTCATATAACTGAAAGCCGTCAATCAAATGCATTTATCCATGAATCCATTAAAACAAGGGTTGAAACACTTCGCCAGCGATGAAGGCAAAGGCCTGCTCATCCGTGCATTTATCCATGAATCCATTAAAACAAGGGTTGAAACCGCAGAATTGAACGATTGGGCGACCATTCCTGTCCTGCATTTATCCATGAATCCATTAAAACAAGGGTTGAAACACAAAATTCACACGTCCTGAGCAAGACGCTAAACTGCTGCATTTATCCATGAATCCATTAAAACAAGGGTTGAAACTCCCATACTCATGGGAAATCTCTTGCACTATTTGCAGCATTTATCCATGAATCCATTAAAACAAGGGTTGAAACCACTCCTGATTGATTTGACGGATAATCTCATCCATGATGCATTTATCCATGAATCCATTAAAACAAGGGTTGAAACAAAGAAATAGAGACTCTGACATTGCGAAATATGCCGCATTTATCCATGAATCCATTAAAACAAGGGTTGAAACCTGCCATAGCTGCCATAGCTATAGCAAGGTGTGAGGCCTGCATTTATCCATGAATCCATTAAAACAAGGGTTGAAACAAGAAGCCCTGTTGGTCGAGGACGAACTCGAGCTCAATGCATTTATCCATGAATCCATTAAAACAAGGGTTGAAACTCACTATTAGGTGTGTTCGGCCTAAAGAGACGGCAAGCATTTATCCATGAATCCATTAAAACAAGGGTTGAAACTCAGAAAAATCAAACTCTTAAGTCTGGGCAAGCCAGCATTTATCCATGAATCCATTAAAACAAGGGTTGAAACTCGAGAAGAATAAGGGCTCTGCCCTTTCCTTCGTCCGGCATTTATCCATGAATCCATTAAAACAAGGGTTGAAACAACGGGACGGTTGCTGTTGAGGAGGTGAGTCAGTGCCGCATTTATCCATGAATCCATTAAAACAAGGGTTGAAACCGGAAATCGGGCGTGAAATAGAATAGTAATTAACAGTGCATTTATCCATGAATCCATTAAAACAAGGGTTGAAACTGTATGAATCTATGGTGATATTATACATCACCTCGAGAGCATTTATCCATGAATCCATTAAAACAAGGGTTGAAACCACATTCTTTTGGTTGCAATCCAGCCAATGCTCTAGCATTTATCCATGAATCCATTAAAACAAGGGTTGAAACAACCGGTCATTGACCAGCCGAACAATCTCTTGGACGCATTTATCCATGAATCCATTAAAACAAGGGTTGAAACAGGGTCATGAATCCTCCCCAATGAGTATGCCACAAGGCATTTATCCATGAATCCATTAAAACAAGGGTTGAAACTCGAGAAGAATAAGGGCTCTGCCCTTTCCTTCGTCCGAGCATTTATCCATGAATCCATTAAAACAAGGGTTGAAACTCGCGCACCAAGCGCCCCTGATCGCTTACGTCCACATGCATTTATCCATGAATCCATTAAAACAAGGGTTGAAACTCTGTGCTCTGGATGATGATCGTGTGCGGCTCCTGGTGCATTTATCCATGAATCCATTAAAACAAGGGTTGAAACGCTAAAAAACTTCACCTGCCCAAGTCATTGTCCTGCGCATTTATCCATGAATCCATTAAAACAAGGGTTGAAACCTGACACATCTTCGTGATATGTCACTTCACCGTATGGGCATTTATCCATGAATCCATTAAAACAAGGGTTGAAACGCTACTCTGCTTGATGTCGAATTCAAGATTCATACGGCATTTATCCATGAATCCATTAAAACAAGGGTTGAAACAGCAACTATCATCCTGAGGAGGATAAAATGACTACGCATTTATCCATGAATCCATTAAAACAAGGGTTGAAACCAAGATAAGCTTGATGAGCTTAACGGTCTTGACTTGCATTTATCCATGAATCCATTAAAACAAGGGTTGAAACATAGAATTCCAGTGTGGCAAACTTTAGACCGCTGTGCATGCATTTATCCATGAATCCATTAAAACAAGGGTTGAAACTTGACCTTGGTTTTCAGCGAATTAACCGCCAATTCGCATTTATCCATGAATCCATTAAAACAAGGGTTGAAACTCTTGATTGGGATAAGTGTCTTTTTCATAAGATTCGCATTTATCCATGAATCCATTAAAACAAGGGTTGAAACACCTGAAGCGAATTTCACTGCATGGGTGACACGGGCATTTATCCATGAATCCATTAAAACAAGGGTTGAAACCTCAATGTGCCAGATTGCTTCATGTTCTTGACCACGCATTTATCCATGAATCCATTAAAACAAGGGTTGAAACGCTTGCCGTCAGCTTCAATCCTGTTTAGCTTGGCTTGCATTTATCCATGAATCCATTAAAACAAGGGTTGAAACAGGCATAATTCACGATTCTCTGCGGTTTCTCTTTCTGCATTTATCCATGAATCCATTAAAACAAGGGTTGAAACACTGATTTAGGGCCTTGGCGTAAAGTGAATACAGTGCATTTATCCATGAATCCATTAAAACAAGGGTTGAAACACGAATGATATCATCCATGATATCCTCCAGTTTTTGCATTTATCCATGAATCCATTAAAACAAGGGTTGAAACAGCGATAAACGAAAGCCAGGCGGGAAACCCCGCCGCATTTATCCATGAATCCATTAAAACAAGGGTTGAAACACTGATTTAGGGGGTTCCGGTAAATTGAATACAGTTGCATTTATCCATGAATCCATTAAAACAAGGGTTGAAACATCGCGGCTTCGACCTTTCCGGTCGTCATTTCGCAGCATTTATCCATGAATCCATTAAAACAAGGGTTGAAACCACGGCTCAGCCACCCGGGCCTTGGCGATGGGCAAGGCATTTATCCATGAATCCATTAAAACAAGGGTTGAAACGCGATGGGCAAGGCGGCCTTGGCCGGCTTAAAACTGCATTTATCCATGAATCCATTAAAACAAGGGTTGAAACCCTTCCCATCGGCGAGGGTATGGACTGGGAAAAAATCTGGCATTTATCCATGAATCCATTAAAACAAGGGTTGAAACTCCTTGATGAACTTTCAAGAATCGAAAGGGCGGCAGCATTTATCCATGAATCCATTAAAACAAGGGTTGAAACAGTCATCAAGAGATAGCCTCAAGAGAATTAACCTTGCATTTATCCATGAATCCATTAAAACAAGGGTTGAAACCTCTAACCTTTTCCCGTCAATGTCAAAGAGGTTGTTGCATTTATCCATGAATCCATTAAAACAAGGGTTGAAACAATCCACAATTCCTACCGGCTTCGACCAGTTGGAAGCGCATTTATCCATGAATCCATTAAAACAAGGGTTGAAACCCTCCTATGGCGTTTTTGGCAACTGTCTTCATTACTGCATTTATCCATGAATCCATTAAAACAAGGGTTGAAACAGGTCTTCATAAGCATAGCTGGCGTCAAGCTTGCCGCATTTATCCATGAATCCATTAAAACAAGGGTTGAAACCTGACTGATGAGCGAGGTCATAACTCTCCGTTGCAGCATTTATCCATGAATCCATTAAAACAAGGGTTGAAACAAAGTATAAAGCCTGGTCACGATGGCTTTGTAATCGCATTTATCCATGAATCCATTAAAACAAGGGTTGAAACCTTGCTGACTTTTCGTGTAACTATCAAACATAACTCTGCATTTATCCATGAATCCATTAAAACAAGGGTTGAAACCCACCTATTGCGTTCTCAGCAACTGTTTCCCACACTGCATTTATCCATGAATCCATTAAAACAAGGGTTGAAACAAAGTATAAGGCCTCCCCAGCTGGCCTTGTAAGCTGCATTTATCCATGAATCCATTAAAACAAGGGTTGAAACTCGGCAATGCTTGCTGGAAAACCTTGGAAGGATGAAAGCGCATTTATCCATGAATCCATTAAAACAAGGGTTGAAACGGGTGAAGCGTAAAGTGAACATAGTTCTTTTAGGTAGCATTTATCCATGAATCCATTAAAACAAGGGTTGAAACCAAGGCATCCCTTTATCCAATCGGCCGTGTGCTGCGTGCATTTATCCATGAATCCATTAAAACAAGGGTTGAAACCGAAGACATCAAGACACGTACTTCTGGCGCATCGTGCATTTATCCATGAATCCATTAAAACAAGGGTTGAAACATGTCGATGCGATAATTTCTTCCAATTACCTGATGCATTTATCCATGAATCCATTAAAACAAGGGTTGAAACTAAGCCGGCTCTCGCATAGAGTCGGTCTTTGTGATTGCATTTATCCATGAATCCATTAAAACAAGGGTTGAAACTTTTCTGACTATTGGTATAATTATCAAACATAATTGCATTTATCCATGAATCCATTAAAACAAGGGTTGAAACATTTCATTATTAATGAAGTTCGATACTTGCTCATCAGCATTTATCCATGAATCCATTAAAACAAGGGTTGAAACCAGAGAAGTAATATAAAGGTAAAATATTTTACCGTGCATTTATCCATGAATCCATTAAAACAAGGGTTGAAACACCGCTCGTGCAAGGTGTGCCGAAGATATCCTTGCTGCATTTATCCATGAATCCATTAAAACAAGGGTTGAAACCACCCATTGGGGCAGCTCGTATTTTGAGAGCCTTCTTGCATTTATCCATGAATCCATTAAAACAAGGGTTGAAACGTGAAACGTTCTGGCGTTAAATACGATGCACACATGCATTTATCCATGAATCCATTAAAACAAGGGTTGAAACTTTGCATGGCGGCGATCTCGAACTTCATCTCATCGTGCATTTATCCATGAATCCATTAAAACAAGGGTTGAAACCTGACGAGCTTGGTGTTGAGCCGATAATGATTAATGCATTTATCCATGAATCCATTAAAACAAGGGTTGAAACATGCGCTTTCGCCAGATGACAGGAATCTTGTAGAGCGCATTTATCCATGAATCCATTAAAACAAGGGTTGAAACCACAAAAGAGATTAACTGGTCTATAATGTTTATATGCATTTATCCATGAATCCATTAAAACAAGGGTTGAAACATATGCTTGTTGGCGGCTTTCCATGTCAAGATCTAGGCATTTATCCATGAATCCATTAAAACAAGGGTTGAAACAGCATGCCCATATCAATTCTTTTCTTCCCTGATGGGCATTTATCCATGAATCCATTAAAACAAGGGTTGAAACATGACATACTTGAGGAAAATCCAAACATAAAGCCGTGCATTTATCCATGAATCCATTAAAACAAGGGTTGAAACTCGGGAGCATAAACTACTTTGCCATGCTCAGAAAAAGCATTTATCCATGAATCCATTAAAACAAGGGTTGAAACCGCTATCTACCATCTTTTCATATGCGTCGGCTTTTGGCATTTATCCATGAATCCATTAAAACAAGGGTTGAAACAGATCGTACTGACAGCAATTGTGAGTATGGACGATGAGCATTTATCCATGAATCCATTAAAACAAGGGTTGAAACGCCTCCTCGAATCCAGCGGCATTGACCGCAATGCAGCATTTATCCATGAATCCATTAAAACAAGGGTTGAAACATGACCGTATTTTCGTTAACTGATATGCTTGACAGCCGCATTTATCCATGAATCCATTAAAACAAGGGTTGAAACACCGAAAAATAAGAGCAAAGCCACCTCAGCGGCTTGCATTTATCCATGAATCCATTAAAACAAGGGTTGAAACTATGGCTGTTTGACGGCCTTTACTGATAGCTTGACGGCGCATTTATCCATGAATCCATTAAAACAAGGGTTGAAACACATTGACGACTTGACCGCTTGACGGGCTTATATGGGCATTTATCCATGAATCCATTAAAACAAGGGTTGAAACTCGGAATCCATAACCTTGACGGTTGCCTTGTCTACGCATTTATCCATGAATCCATTAAAACAAGGGTTGAAACAGACGACGGCTATTCTTTATCGCCTCATAGAATTGAGCATTTATCCATGAATCCATTAAAACAAGGGTTGAAACGCACAGAGCTGATCGTCAACGCCCATACTTGGCAAGCATTTATCCATGAATCCATTAAAACAAGGGTTGAAACACAATATAACAGCGGC
>JAQUJJ010000251.1 GCA_028681035.1 Candidatus Cloacimonadota bacterium | reverse complement strand
GCTACGGCTCGAGGTTCAAACCCATCTAATGGATGCACCTTGGGGCTCGGAACACTTGGCTCCCATTTCATGGAACGCTTGGCTCAACCTGCGGCGGATCGGATGATCCGCCGCGTCGTAATAATCAGAAACTATCGGAGAGGCTTGTTTTGTGGGCTTTCCTATCTTAAATAGCACGATTCATGATCGAATTCTTTTATGTGAAATATTGTAATGAATGGAAATGAAGTGAATTGATGTAATAAACTAACTTGACAAGAAAATATTCACGTCTATAATTAAACAAAAGGAGGGCGTATGAAAACTATAGTTCAAACAAAAGATGCCCCAGAAGCAATAGGTCCGTACTCGCAAGCAGTGATTTTTGAAAAGTATGTATATACTTCTGGCCAAATACCTCTTACGCCTGCGGGAGTATCGGTTGCCGAGGGCGATGTTAAGATCCAGACAAAACAGTGTTTGGAGAATTTGGAAGCTGTGCTACTAGCGGCCGGGAGTTCACTGGACCATATTCTAAAGACTACCTGCTATTTGTCGAATATGGAACATTTTGCTGAATTTAACGAGGTCTACGCTGAGTATATTACAAGTAATCCCGCAAGGGCTTGCGTTGCAGTTAGGGAATTGCCCAGGGGGGTTATGGTTGAAATAGAAGCAATCGCAGTCAGACCTTCTGTCGAAGAATTGTAAAATCTACACTTGAGTGTTTTGCGTGATGATGGCTAACAATATCTACAGCATAAATTGAAACGGTCTTTAGTGAAAATTTTTATGATTGTCCAATTGCTCGGATTAGTATGACATTAGCGGCCATATGAGCATGGTTTTCTACATAAATGGGGGTGGCCCCAAAACATGTCAGTATAACTACGCTTGAGAAACGAGGTGATGCTTGCGCACTATTAATCATTCTTTATCAAAAAGCTTAAGCACATCTTGGAATTAAATGAATGAGATCGTTCGAAAGCCAATGGAGACAATTTGATCGGAGGGATCGTAACAATGGACAGTATAAGCGTATTTGACAGTCTTGTTGAATTTGAAGCCATAAACAGGCTGAAATGGGAGTATGAAATTCAACGAACAGGTAACTGCAATCTCATTGGATTTGGTACAGCAGACATGGATTTTTTGTCGCCAGAGCCGATACGTTCGGCAATTTGCCAAGCGGCTCGCGTAGGACACCTAGGATATCAAGGAGAAACGGATAGGTATTATGATTCGATTGCAAACTGGATGATGAAGTTATCCGGCTGGCAGATTGATGCCAAGCGAACAGTATCTACAAACGCAAGCATCTATTCTGCAGCTTGGGCCGCGATTGATGCATTTACGGAACCGGGGGATGAAATTGTAATTCAGACACCGGTTCATTTTTGCTTTAATGAAATGATTCGGGACAATGGACGCATCACTGTTATGAATCCTCTTCGTATTACCAGTGATCGTTACGAGATGGATTTTGAGAATCTCGAGAAATGCATAACCAAAAAAACGAAAATGTTATGGCTATGTAATCCACATAATCCAGTTGGGAGAGCTTGGGACAAAAATGAACTGGAAAGACTATCAGACATCTGTCTTCGGCATGACCTTATCATCATGTCAGATGATGTTTATTGTGCACTTACTTACCCGGGCTACCAATACACCCCTATAGCAATGCTTTCACCCGAAGTTTCTCGAAACACCATAATCCTAAATTCTCCCAGCAAGACATTTAATGTAACGGGTTTGAAACACGCATTCGTAATCACTGAAAATCCTGTATTACTCGAAAAATACAATAAGTCGCGTAGAAAAATAGGTCTAGACTACGGAATAAATATAGTTGGTGTCGCCGCAACGATAGCTGCTTTAAATCAATGTGACAATTGGGTTGCGGGCTTAATGCAACATATCCAACATAATTACGATTTATTGAATTCAATTTTATCTGAGTCAATGCCTCAAATTAAAATGACGCGGCCAGATTCAACATATTTCGCATGGTTAGATTTCAATTTTTTGCCACTTTCTGCAAATGAAAGAAAAGAATTATTCGAAAAGGAAGCAGAAGTAATAGTAGCAATGGGGGATGTCTTAGGGAAGGGAGGAGAAGGCTATGTGAGACTTAACCTTGCTTGTCGAAGTGAACTTATAGGAAAGGTAGCCAAAAGAATTACCGATGCGTGTCGAGCCTACATGGATTAGGTTACATATTAATAATGAATAAGAGGAGAGGTATTTATGTCAGAAAAGGAAAATAATGTCAATTTGACTGTCGTAAAAGCACTCTTTGGCTTTCTATTACCCTTAGTGGTTATAATCGCCGTCGTGCTTTCTGGGAATGATATCGGAATTGCACTCCTTCTAGGACTGTTCGTTTTAGTTGCGTATGGTCTTATCATAGGATTTAAATGGCAGTTCATCCAAGACGCCCTTGTAGAGGGTGGCAAGTCCGTTCTAGTAGCAGTAATAATTATGATATTCGTTGGAATCACTATTGGAGTATGGATGATCAGCGGTACGGTCCCCTCATTACTGTATTATGGTCTAAAACTTCTAAGTCCAGCTGTCTTTCTTCCTGTCGCGTTCATCTTGTGTGGTTTAACGTCACTTGCTACGGGAACAAGCTGGGGAACCGCTGGAACGATGGGTGTTGCACTGATGGGTGTTGCTTATGGCATGGGCATGCCGCTGCCTTTAGCTGCGGGTTGTATTGTTTCTGGCGCTCATATCGGGGATAAATTATCTCCATTGTCAGATACAACGTTACTTGCCTCTGCTAGTACTGGCACGGATTTATTTGATCACATTATTTCGATGCTATATACAACAGTGCCTGCATCCATCATATGCCTAGTTGCGTATACACTTATGGGTTTGAAGTATTCTAAGTCTGCATTAGATCTTGGTCAAATTGAAGTAATTACCCAAGGTCTTGCCAAATCAGCAAATATTAACTTACTAATGCTTATACCTGCCATTCTCGTTATCACACTCGCGGTACTGAGATTACCTAGCTTAGCGGTGTTCGGGATAGGGATTGTTGTGAGTATGTTGTGGGCGATTATTTTTCAAGGTGCTACGCCTAATGATGTTTTAGGGGTTGCCGTTAATGGGTTTTCTGCTCAGACAGGTATCGCTGATGTAGATTCGCTCTTATCACGAGGTGGTATCCTTAGTATGATGTCCACGGTCTACGTTTCCATCCTGGCGGGCATGTTTGCCGGACTTTTACACAAAACGCGAATACTCGTTGTACTAATGAATCAGGTGAAGAGAGTTATTCACAGTGTTGGCGGACTTATAACAACAGTAACCGTTGCCTGTTTGGCACTAATGCTCGGCGGCGGTGGTCAGTATGCAACAATGACTTTACCTGGTGTTGCTTTCAGAGAATCGTTTGATGAGTTCGATGTGCATTCGGGCGTCTTATCTCGTACGATGGAGGACACAGGCACACTTGTCGGAAGCATTATACCTTGGGATGTCTCAGCCATTTTCTTTGCATCGGCACTTGGAGTTCCAACACTTAAACTCCTACCATATGCATTGCTTCCGCTACTATCTCCAGTCCTAGCTGTTGTGCAGGGTTATTTGGGGCATGGTGTATATCGGAAAGATGATAAAATGAAATTCAAACCATTTTACTTCCGGGGAAAGCAAAGCTCATAAGAATTTATTAATTGATAATAGTATAAAAGGATAACA
This sequence comes from Candidatus Cloacimonadota bacterium, assembly GCA_028681035.1. The sequence goes on along the minus strand of JAQUJJ010000251.1, from coordinate 300 downwards.
TAAGGATTACCCTAGTATATATAAGTATAGGGTAATCCTTTTTCTTGTGGTTTTGTGTGAAGTGCATATTACGTTTTGCCAGCACCACTTGTCCGGTAAAATGCGGCCACCCGTCCGGTGAATATGAACCAGTCGTCCGGTGAACGCGGCCACCCGAGGGCCGTTTCTATTTGTGGCATCCACGATGCACAAGGAGGGGGAGATGGCTTGTTTCAAAAGGAGCGTGTCAACCACGCTTGTCAGGGACGCGTAAGCGCCGCGAAGCGGTTTATCCTTGACAAGCAAAGTGAATGACACGCT
>JAQUJJ010000004.1 GCA_028681035.1 Candidatus Cloacimonadota bacterium | reverse complement strand
CCACTATGTATCCTGTGAACTACGATTTGCTGGTATGCGGAGCTTTATTGCACGACGTGGCAAAGGTTACAGAATACGAAGGGAAAACTAATATAGAATTCTCTGATATTGGCAGGCTGGTAGGTCATCTTAGTCTTTCAGACCAATTAGTTTGCGAAACTGCTGCACGTATTCCTGGCTTTCCTGCTGAGCTGTTGCTAAATCTGCGGCATCTTATCCTGGCGCATCATGGCGAATATGAAAAAGCATCGGTGCGTTTACCCCAAACTTTGGAAGCCCTGTTATTGCACCTTTGTGACAACCTGGATGCACAAACAGTAGGAGTGGCACAGATGATCAATGCAGCACCTCCAAATGCCGTATGGACGGAATTTGACCGCCTGAATAACCGCTACTACAAGATATTCAGACCGATTTAATGTTCCAAACTACGGTTATTGCCAGCGGCAGTAAAGGCAACTGTGTGCTGGTGCAAACCTCATCCACGGCAATATTGCTTGATGCGGGTATAAGTATGTATCGCATTCTGGCAGCTATGGAGGCATTGCATCTTGACGCCGGCAAACTCGCTGCTGTTGTAGTAAGCCATGAACATGGAGATCATACCCGCAGCGTAGGTGCCGTGTCCCGCAAGTTAAAGATTCCCATAATGATTAACCGACCTACCTTATCCTACTGTGGCGACAGGCTTGGCAATGTTGGGGATAGATTAGTTATCTTTCAAACCGGCAGTATCTTCACAATTGGTGATATTACTGTGGAAGCCTTTGCTGCTTCTCATGATGCTGCGGAAGGTTGTAATTTCTGTATGTATCCCACAGATGAGCCTAGCCGAAAACTTGGGATAGCTACCGATCTTGGATATCCGTCACAATTAAGCGTGTTTAAGCTATCTGGTGCTAGTACTTTGATTCTGGAGAGTAACCATGATGAGACGATGCTGATGAATGGACCCTACGACTGGCATCTAAAGCAACGTATTCGCAGCACCCACGGCCACCTTTCAAACATCCAAGCAGTAGGGTTGCTGAGCAGTGTATATCATCCTGGACTTAAGAATCTCATTCTTGCACATCTCAGCGAAGTAAACAACGATCCTGCCTTGGCAGAAAGAACTATGCGTGATTATCTAGATAGCATCAGAAGCGATATTAAGCTGTTGGTAGCAGCGCAGAACTGCCCTACTCCTTTGATAGACGTATAGTGCTAATTGGAGCTACAAGAGTTTATGTCTGGAGTTACAGGCGTCCCGCCTGTACTGGGCATACAAGCGTCTCGCTTGTGTTGCCAGGCAAGATGCCTGCCTCTCCAGTATAGGCAAGATGCCTATAGCTCCAACCAACCCGTCATGCCCAATGATAACTCCCAATCACATCAGTGATACAGGGTCTATATCCACATAGTAAGAAACAGCACTTGGGCATTTATATTGCTCCACAAACTGTGATATTGCATTTTGGATAACCTGAGAGCTTTTGCCCTTAAATATCAGATGATAACGGTAGTAATTGTTTATCTTGCTAAAGGGAGCAGGTGAAGGTCCCAAGAGCATCAATTCCGGAGCCTTAAAGCTTTCAAGCAGGTTTTGTTTTGCAGCTCCAATTGTATCCACTTCCTGCCTCATTACATCTAAATCCGGGCACTGAAACACAATCCTTGCCAAGCGATAAAAGGGTGGATAGTATAGTTTCTTGCGAAGCTCTATTTCCTCTTCCACAAAGCTAAGGAAGTCTTGCTTACTTGCTGTTCGTATTGCGTAGTGCTCGGGGTTGTAGGTTTGGATTATTACCTCTCCGGCTTTTTCTCCGCGTCCCGAACGTCCCGCAACTTGGGTAAGCAACTGAAAGCTGCGTTCTGCGGCTCTGAAATCCGGCACATTCAGGCTGATATCTGCCATCACTATGCCCACAAGAGTAACCTCTGGAAAGTCTAAGCCTTTGGAAATCATTTGCGTACCCAATAGGATATCCACTTCCCGCTTTTTCATGCGGTTATACATAGATTTGTAGGTGTCTCGCTTTCTGGCAGAATCAGAATCCATCCTTAAAATCTTGGCGGATGGAAAGAGGACTTTCAGCGTCTGTTCCAGTTTTTGTGTCCCGGGCGCACCATAGGAAAAACTATAGCTGCCACAATCCGGACACTTACGTGGGCTGGGAAAGCTGCTCCCACAATAGTGGCATTGCATTTCTTCCTTGTCTCTGTGGTATGCCATGCTTATCTCGCATTGCTTGCAGGTTACAAGGTTTCCACACTTTAGACATTGCATAAAGGATGAATACCCCCTGCGGTTTTGAAATAGGATTACCTGTTCTTTCCTTTGCAGGCGTTGGTCAATCGCATTCATCAAGGTGGGGGAGATAAGCTCTTGATCATATTCATCCCTCATATCTACAATTTTAACTTCTGGCAAAGTATAATCCAGGGGGCGGGATTCCAACTTCATTAGCTTATATTTACCGATTAAAGCGTTATTCCAAGATTCCAGCGAAGGGGTTGCGCTCCCCAATATGACCTGTGCATTTTGCATCTTCGCACGCACTATCGCCAAATCTCTGCCATGATAGCGGGGAGTGCTGTCTTGCTTGTAGGTGCCTTCATGTTCTTCATCTATAACTATTAAACCTAAATTAGGCACAGGTGAAAAAATAGCACTACGTGCTCCGATAATAATCTTTTTTTCTCCGCTTTCAATCTTTTGCCACTGGTTAAATCTATCCTTTTCACTCAGTTGGCTATGCTGTATGGCAAGGGTGTTGCCAAAACTTCCCTGAAAGCGTTCCACCATCTGGGGTGTTAAAGCTATCTCTGGAATCAGGAAGATTACACTGCGTCCAGTAGCCAGATACCTGCGAATTACCTCTATGTACACTTCTGTTTTACCGCTTCCTGTAATCCCGAAAAGCAGGTTCACGTTGAATGTATCATAACCTGCTGCGATATCTGCTATAGCTTGTTTCTGTGCAGCATTCAGCTCTATCACTTTGGGAGTATCCACTTTGTCGAACAACATGTTATCGGGAGCAACTTGCCGAGCTTCTATGCGGATTATTTCTTTTTTTACCAGTGCTTTGATAGCGGAGTATGATACTGTTGAACTGACGTTTGCCATTGGGAAAGCATGATTTTCCAGCTTAATTAGCTCCCAGGCTTCCCTTTGTTTTAGGGGAAGGGAATCTTCATCAAACTCCCGTTTAGTGGGTATTATATAGTTCGCTACCTTAGGTTTGTCTCGGTGATTCAGCTTACGTTGCACAGAAATCAATGCTTGCGTTTCTGCTTCTTCAATTTCGCGGTAAAGAGGATAGCCGGGCAAGAGTACTCTAAGCTGAGTTAGTTTTACCGATTCCTTATCTTGCAAAAGCGCATGCAGTTTGGCAAATTCTTCAGGTACGGTTTCGCCAATCCACTTCACGGCAGCATCCAGCTCTGGTTGCATCTTTGAAGGAAGCATCGCAAATATGGCTTTACCCACAGAACAGCGGTAATAGCCAGCCATCCACTCCGCAAGTTTGATAAGCTCTAAAGGGATGATAGAGGAACTGTCTAACACCTCTTCCACTTGCTTATACCTTATCTTATTGTTCTTGTCCTTCGCACATTCTTTTCCGCAAATACCAAGACAGAGCTTTGCAGATAAACTTACCAAAACTCTAGCTCCCTCCGCTATTCTATCAGAAGAGCAATACACAAGTTCCTTGTTAATATTAAAAGGTAAGTGAATAACGTAATACTTCATTAATACATCCCAATTCAGGCACACTCGCTTGTCAATAACTTTCCTCTTGCGTGCGCCTGATAGTCCGCTAGACTGTCCACAATTTAGTGCAGAGGATAACTCTGTAAATGAGAGCTACGCTAGTGAGATTACCAAAGTGATTACTGAAAATTGGTGTATTGCATGCTTGCATTGCCCTATCATTGCCCACCTAATGCCCACCACAAGGGCAATGAGTGGGCAATGATAGGGCAATGCAAGCAAGGAAGAATTTAGAGTGTTAGCGCAGGAATTACATTAAAAAGGCTCATGTTCATTTAGAGTGGGTTAGTGCATCAATGAAATATTGTATAACTCGTTTAGAGCAACCAGCCTAAATCCCATTAGGGATGGTAGATAATAGCGACGGGTTTTAACCCGGCGTTAATGAGTATATCATTCCAAAGAAGCCCCATCGGGGCGAAAGGTGTCTTTGTATAGCCACAAACATCGCCAGATAAACATCAGACCATCTGTCGTCCCGCAGGGACTAAAACTTGGTTTTGTTCTATCTTCGCCGGGTTAAAACCCGTCGCTAATACCTATCGTCCCGTCGGGACTACTGTCTTGTATTTTTGAAGCTCAATTTATCTTACCCACCATAAATGAATTTGAGCCTAAAACTTGTGTATGCAGGACGCATGCAGCTCCTGGAAATACTACCAACTCACTCGATTTGAAAGAGAGCTAAAATTGAGATTGCATGGACTTTTATAGCAGAATATTCGTGATATTTCAGGACATCTCACTTTTCTCTTTAACTCTTTGTAAATGTACCCTTTCTCTATTCACAAAAATGTTTCGATTGCATATAGCCCAAAATTGCAGATTACATCCGTGAATGCTAACCCGAACATTAATCATAAAAAAAGCTCCGTAAAAACAATACGGAGCTTTTAGATTAGAGAAGGGTTAATATGTATTAACTTTTACGGAATCTCGTTGTGAAGGTATAATCGCTATTGTCATTCACACTGAATGTCCAGCCTTCACACAGGTTCTTTACTTCTTTTAGGAATTCTTCTGGTAAGTTTCCATTTGGGGTAATGATAGCCGATTGAACCCGACCATTCGCTGAGATTAACAAACGAATCGAGGCACTACCCGTGAAGGGAAGAATTGCATTGTATTTGGAATAGATAGCCGCTATTTGACTTTGGCGAGCTTTTACCGTAGCACCAATAGTCTCATAACGAGTCCTAGTTTCTGGTGCAGCAGCTTGAATACTACTTTCGGTAACTTGAGCAACGTTTTGGCTCTTAAAACTGGAAACAAGTTTATTAGTTCCAGATGTTAATCCAAAAGCTACTCCACTGGGAGCAAGCTTGCGCAAATCTCCCGCTACGTTTACAAACGAGCCTTCTTTGGGACGGATGCTTGATCCGCCAACCGAAGGGGCATTTGTAGCAATCTTACCTAAATCACTGGAAAAACCAACTTGGGCATTAGGATCAAAGGAAGAGGTACGACCTCCACCTGTGTTTGGTCCACCGCCACCAGCACCTGGTCCACTTCCGCCACCACCGCCACCAGGACGGGATGAAGAAAAGCCTTCAGTAAGGGTTGCCACGCGGATTGTAGGTGCAGCAGAAGAAGTTGCAGTAGGATCGAAAGCACCAATCCCAAACATAGAGCCTGCGCTAATCGCTGAGCCACCAGAGGTTGCAGCTCCGGCATTAGGACTTGGTGTACCAGCTTCGGCTGCCACCTCTGGAGCGGGTTTATCTGCTGTTCCAGATGTTGTTTTTTCTGCTAAAGCGCTACCTTCTATTTTGGATTCCTCATATTTTACTAATTCGGCTTTCTGCAAAGTAGCTAGCTTTTCTTCTACTGTGGTATCAAAACTTTCCTTTGGTTTAAGAAATGCTTGGAAAACCAGGAGAAATACAACGGTTAAGAACACGAACAACAGCATAATGTTACGATTAAAGCGTTCCATTGCTGTAGGCTCAGAAAATCTGGCATATTGAGCTACGATTTGTTTCTCCTCAGGAGTAAGAACGGTAACCCAAGGTTCTTTGTATTCATAGCTAATTTCCCATTCTGGAGCGATAGCAACTGTTCCTGTCATATCGGGACGAAGCTGCAGCTCAGTTCCCTGCAAGATATTGTTCTTGGTTAAGTATGTGCTATCGACAGGTTCACCGTTTTTTGCACAGCTTAACTTTGCTCCCGGAGGAAGCTGCATATAGTATTGATTACCCTTTTCAGTAATAAACAGATGCTTATCAGGGAATTTGGGATCTAGTATCTGCCAGAAAAGGTATTTGTTTGAACCGATAAAGAACTTCTTCTTGATGTCTCTACCCTCTCGGACAAAGTCTAGAAGTTTGCCTTTATAGTTCAATTTCATGTTTAATAGTTTTGCCATTATACCTCCTCCTCTTACCTTGAAGCTACGCTAACGTTCTTCAGCCAATCTGGGTCTTCAAGCGTAGCAAAATAGATTCGGGTATAGCCAACGGATGTTCCAATCTTTACTATCTCTGAAATATATTCGCACTGGATGGCACTATCTGCTTGAACAATCAAACAAGCCTCTACGTCTTCAGGATTGTTTGCATAGATAGCTCCTGCTTCAGCTTGAAGGTACTGCTGAATAGCCTTACGCTTATCTGTGCTCAACAACAGGTCTTGAGGACTACCAAAATTAAGGCTTTCATTACCCAGAATGATGCGATCTGTAAATATTTTCACAGGAGTCGCCTCAGCTTTATCCATCAATAAATCATTAGTAATAGTTGAAGGGTAGTTAATATCTTTTTCAGTAGATATCTTAACAGATTCTGTAGAAACGTTTTTAATCAAAAAAACCAGAATAATAGTTAGGACATCCAAAAGGGACGTAATCGAAAGCCCCTTAACTTCGTCAACTTTCCTGCGAACACGGCGCGTTTTCCTATTTGAACTGCTTTTAGATTCCATCATTCAACTCCTTCATTAATAGAAACTCGCCACGGCGCGGTTGTAATGAACTTGAGAAAAACCATTGGATTTACACAAGTCAATAGTTCTAATCAGATCACCATAGAGGACATTGGGATAAACTGTAACGGTGATATCAATTAAGTCTGCCTTACGGTCTTTGATTTCTTTAATAAGTTTATCCAAGGCGACAAAATTGTAGTTCTCGTTGTTGGCAGATATCATCTTGGTATCCATGCCAGGCTCGCGGATTTCAAAGCCGAGAAACTCGTTCCTCTTAGCATAATCGCTATCAAGAACAATAATCTCCACTTTCTCCATATCTTTTCCGCCGCCACCACCACCGGAACTACCACCACCGCCTTCCCCTGAAGAGAAATTTAGCGCAACTAAGGCTACCTGCGAGATCACCACAAACATAAGCATAAATGGTATAATGGTGAGAAACAGGTTCATAATCGGCACCAGGTTTGGTTCCTGAGGCGCGGTTTGTGCCTTTTGTTGGCGCATTGCGGAAGGCCGATAAGTAGCCATGGTTTAGTCCTTTATTGCATTGTTAATTGTGTTGATTAGTTTAACGCTGTATTCATCGATATCACTGATAAGGTTATTGGCTCGTGTGAAAAGCCAGCCCTTGATAAGCGTAAGCGGGATAGCTGCCAACAAGCCAAGAGCGGTTGTTCCTATAGCTAGCCGAATTCCGTTCGTAAGGGCAGCGCCCTGAGCAGCACCTGTAAGTCCAGCCATAGCTGTAAAGGCTGCCAGCAAACCCCAAATTGTTCCCAAGAGTCCAAGGTATGTAGCAATCTGAGCAAGTGTATCGAACCAAAAAAGTCCGCCATCAAGTTTGTGCACGGTCTGTAGTACCGATTCTTCTAGGGAGTTCTGAACCGATTGTCTCATCTCTTCACCTTTTTTGCCTGATTTGCGGGCATCCTTGAAGATCATCAGTGCACTCCAGAAGATAAAGCCCATCGTTGTTCCCTTGTAGCTTTCGGAAATCTTGGTGGCTTCGTCTAATTGGTCGTTCTTAATATAGTTGCGAAGTTTCAGATAAAACTTACCGGCATCAATTTTCTCTTTGCGGTAAAGCTGTACCCAACGGGCAAAAGCATACACAATACCAATAACGAAAGTTAGCAGAATGGGATATGCCCATGTTCCGCTATTTACGAAAATGGTAAATATGTTTAACGATTCTGCTGCTGCTGCCGCCTCAGGAACTGCTGTTGTTTCAGCAGCTTGGGCGAATAATAAACCAAGGCTCATAGACAGGGTAATGAGAACGAGGATGATATGTTTAGCTTTCATTTTGACTCCTTCAGCCATTTATTTAGTAGTATTTCGCTATTCTCTCGCATCGATTCTTGATTGAAAGTAAAGTTGTATTCGCCTGCTTTATGATAAGTATCAGATTTCTCTCTGAACTCATCCGAAGCAGGAATTAGAGCTTTGAGGTCAATATTAAGGGCTTCTTTTTCAACATAGGACTGGACATTACGAAACTCGTTGTTTGGTGCAGCCTGAGCAAATAAATTGCAGAGACTTAGTCCAAGAATCACTATCAGTAAGATGATTGTTTTCATCTGATATCCTCCTTGCCTGCTTTGGTAATTTTCAAGGTTGCAATAAAGCCTCGATATTGAGTAGGATTATTAACCGTTACCCTTAAGGTGTTTTTACCCTTCTTAACGTTAGTGCCATCAAGAGTAACTTGAGATGAATACACTTGGAATGGTTCAGAGTCATAATCCATTGAAATATTAGCAACAAGCTCATTACCGTTTAAGTAAACCGTGGCTGTGCCAGGGACAACAAAGTCCATTGCTCCTTCACGGAATTCTGTATCTATCTCAAAATCTATCTCGAAACTGACATCTTCTACCTGCGCTTCTTCTAAAATCCATATTGGCTTGGCAGAAGTGTCCTCCATCCCGTCTATCTCACTGTTGTCGATACCGAAATTAGCAGCGATTACAACCGGGCTGGCTACAGCAACATCAGTTTCAGAGTTACTTCGAATGGCACGCCAAGAAGCGTCTGTGTCAATCACTATTGTTTCAGAAGGAATAGAATCCTTTAGTTTCTGACGGTCAGTGAAAACTTGTAGATTCATGTATAGCTGCTGCGCATTGGGGCTGGTATTGGGGGCTTTTATCTCCACCATATTTTGCCCTTCTGCCCATGCTTCTTTGGGTAATAAGTAAGCATATCTCGTAGTAACTGGCTTTCCAGCTTCAAGAGTATCTGTGGGGACAACCATGGGGGCTATATCAACGCCATTGAGCTTTATCTCAATATCGAAAGGATACACTATCTGAAGAAGTGCCAGTTCAGGGGCTAGCCTGAGAGCTACCATCCGTGCAAGTTTAAGAGTTTTACCAGTAGGAATATCTACACTACCAAGCTGAACTCCCTTGGGAGAAGTTGCGCTTTGCATGTTAAGATTGGCAGTTTCATCATCCATACTTTGCACCCAACTCTTATTGAGAGCATATTCATCGGTCTTATAATCAGGGACAAGATTCCACTCTTGAAGTCTGGCAAGACTGCGCTGAGTGTATATGTCGGTATAACCTGCCGTCTGATAAAGGTTATATACATTTATATGGATAGAATACTCGGCATTTATCAAGTCGCTATTCTGTTGGTAAGCTATCTGATTGATAAGAGCTGTAAGGGCATCGCCTTTTTGCTGTTGCCTGAACTCTTCAGCCTCAGTGCTATTATTTATGTAGTAAGCTACCTGAGTCTGAATCACGCTTGCCCCTCTTTCAAACATACGAGCTATAATATTTTGTGCTCTTAGGCGGCGGGCATTATCCAGTTCATATTCAGATTTGTTAGCTTGGTCAAGCACTTTAGATACTTTTGCCACTTCTGTGTTTATCGTAGCCTTAAAATTGGGTATTCTCTTATGTCCACCCGCGAGGTGCCCCTGCCATTTAGTATTTACATTTATTGTTATTAAGCTTGCCGGCGAAGCCGTAAGCACACTGGATTTATCTAGCGCATTTAGCTGGTTGTCGTAGCTTTTATAGAAGGCTGCACGTTTCTGCAAATTATCATACTCGGTTTGCACAGCAGCAAAATACTCGTATTCGTTGGTCAAATTGAAAGATAAACCTTCTTTTGCATAAGCTGCTTCCACCTTTTTGTATTCATCACGGGTCTTAAAGGCTAAAGTGTAATCTTTGTTTTTATATGCCATGTCGAAAGCAGACCACAGTTTGTATAACTTTACATCTGCCACGCGTTTATAGCGCTGGAACTGAGTTTTATCCTTGGCATATATTTCTTTAGCAGTTTGTTCAAACCGTAGCGTATCACCTTTAGCCAAATAATCATCGGCAATGTATTCCATATAGGGTATGGTTTGGACATTTTTGGGGTAAAGGGTTACAAATTGGTTCATTGTTTCTAGCATACGGGCATCGTTCTTGGCATTCTTGAAATTCAAAATGGCACTTGTTAACAATGCGTCTGGAGTGTCTCCACCAGTATCAATAGTTTTATTGCTTGCCTTTTCGTGAAGTGTAAGGAAAGTATTTGCGGCATCATTGTAGCTGCCCAAGGTTTCTTGTTTATGCGCATCAACTACAATTAAGGAATATGCTTGGGTACTACTAGGATACTTGGCAATAAAGGCTTCTTTAATTGCGTTAGTTTCTTCCAAGTTATTCATCAGGCTATCTGCTTCAGCTATCTGCCAAGCAGTGTAGTAATAGGTATAAACCTGCTCTATATCGGTTTTTGTTCCTGCAACTTCTAAGAGTAAATCTATTGCCTTTTGGTATTCCTTCGCCTTTACGTAAGATTCATGAGCAGTCCATTTAAGAGCTTGGATCAGTTTGTCTTCAGTTGGGGGAAGCTCATCCACAAGGCGCAAACGTTCCGTAGCAGATAAAGCAAAGTTGCCATTATTATCCGCCTCTTCATAGCTTAACTGTATTTGATTTTGAATGCTCAAGTTTATGGCATCACTCTCAGCTTTGTTTTGGGCAAAAACCAAGGTTTTACGATAATACATCTCGGCAATAGTGTACTTGTTTTCACTTTGAGCCATAGTAGCAAGCTTGCCGTAAATATCGAATTTATTGCTTGCAGCGATAATGTCTTCTTGTTCAAGAGCCTTAAGGTATAAAACGGTTGCCTCAGGATACCTATTTCTGCCATACTGGATATCTGCCAAGCTAAGTAGAATGGTTATACATTCTTGATCGCGTTCAGGAGTGCGATACTTTTCATTGCGCATCACATCAATAAAACGCATAGAATTGTTACTTAGCATAACGAACAAGGTATCCAGATTAGCAGGTACACCTGCCTCCGCCACGAACCCTTCTTCATCGTATCGGTTATTCAGTAGATTAAAGACATCGTTAGAGTAAGTATATGTTAACCCTTCATTATTGAAGAAATCCACATCATCAGGATACTTGCTATTATACTGTTGCAAAGCAGCAATGGCTTGCATATAGTTTATCGGTAGCTTAGATGTTTCCGCCAGGGTAGTAGTTAACACGAGGATGGTTTTTTCGCTGTTTTGTTGCCATAAGGCATAAGCATCGCCATGCAGGACGGTGTATTCACCAAACCAAGAGACAAGCTCCTTGTAACTGTTAAGACGCTCAACTGTGGGGTTCTCGGTAAACTCGATGTAAAGCCTTTTCCCGCGCTCAATATATGCATTTTTTATCACTGCCAATTGTGGGGCAATGTCTTTATCTTTGTTTGCTGCATACCAAGCAGAAGTGTTTCCGTAATTATCAATCAAATTAAGGTATATCTCTTGTTTTGCTTGGTTGAAATCCTTATCATCTCTCAGGTTTCGTGATTCTCGTGCGTAGATATACAGGATAGAATCCAGTAAGCTGGGATTTTCCAAGGCTAGCGGGGATATCCGGATTTTAAGCCAGATGTAATCTACACCTTGTAACGAAGCATCTAGGTCAAACTTGTTCTGTGCTGCTTTATCTAATACGCGGCTAATAATCTGAGTGTTATTATAGTCTGCAAATACTTGCTGAAGTTCTTCAACACCTTTTGCCTGAGAAGAAAAATCAAGACCATCCATAGCGATTAAACAATAGGCTATGTTATTTACTGCATCATCTCGATAGTCTTGAATCAGCATGGGATCGGTTATCTGTTCGTTTTCGATTGCGTTTAGCAATGTTAAAAAGTCTATCATAGCAAGCTTAAGGTCGTCTTCTTTAGCTGAATTCAATCTCAACCAACCTCTCTGGTAGATAGCATCAAACTTGTACTTGCTATCAGACTTAGCTATAATCTCATCAAAATAATTCGTAGCTAGAGCATAAAACCGAACAGGATCATTAGCATCTGTAGCTAGGTAATAATATAGGACACCTAGCCTGTATAGTGATTCGTCATAAAAGACAGAGTCCTTATAGTTATCCACAACTCCCTGATATGCATCCAGTGCTTCAGTGAAGTCAGAAGCTTGATAGCGGCTGGCATCGTTAAGGGATAAGGCTGAGGCATTTAATTCATAAAAGCTGTTTTTGCTGCGGTCTATTTGATTTCTCTTAATTAGGCTACTTATAAATCCAATGTTGTAAAGCGCAGCATCTTGGTGCAGGTAATGTGAACCGCTTTGAACTACTTTACGGTAACTATCCAAAGCTATGGCTGGGTTGTTAATGTCCACTGCATATTGTAATTCGGCAAGATTGAAGTACAGGTCAGATTGTTCTACTAAGAAATTACCATCAGGTTGTTCCATAGCTTTAAAATCTGGGTGTTCAACAAGATATTCTTCTATCTCGGTTATTAATTGTCGTTTCTCATCTAAGATCACACCCTGAATTTCAGCCATCTGAGTAAGTGATAGGGTGTCTTTTTTTGCCAAACGAGCTACTTCTCGCGATCTGAGGTTGCGATATTTCAATTGTAGTTTTATGAAATCCATAATTGTCAACATATCGCGAGTGTTATCGCGGATGGGCTCATTTCTAACGTCAGCATTTGCTATTTGAGCAATCTGAGTGGTCATTTTGGAGACCATATCTCCACGAGTTTTTGAATTAAAGATATCTTTGGCATCTGTTTTAAAGAATTCTTCAAGTTCAGTTATTTGTGCTTCAATATCCTTCTCATCCGCATTTAGGGCATAGTACTCATATAGTATTGCTTCAAATATCTGTTCTTGAATATCACTGGAATGCTTTCGGCTTTCTAGATAAGTGGTTTTCCGAATTTGAAGGTCTGTTCTTTTTTCAGAATAGTCTGCTCTCATTAGCTTCAATTCGTCTATGTGCCCAGCTAACAGAGGATCGGCAATACTGGTATCAAGTTCAGAAAGGATATTGTCGTATATCTCGATATTCTTCTCTATGTCATACAGTCGCTTAAGTTCCATGTCACTGTAGTCTTTTTCTTGCAAAGTGGGGTCGTTAGCCAAGTAACGTTCGTATTGGCGCTGAAGGATGACATCTATAATATTAATCTGTTTAGAGTAGGATGTTGCAAACTGCTTAACCGATTGAAGTTTGGCATAATAATCAGCTATGATTTTATCGGTGTTTTGGTCGTTGTTATAGTAGTCCGTCAAGCTGCTTTTAATGTCTTCAAGCATGCTTAATTCTTCTTCATGCATATTGATAACTGAGTTTAGATATATGATACCCTTCATGGAAATAAGCTCGTTGTGAACTTTTGTCAGTTCGGTTTCAATATTCTCAACTTGGACGGTCAAACGTTCATATTCACTTAGAGTTGGGTTTGCAAAGAACGTGTTTACATCAAGGGTTTGGACACTATCTATCACTCGTTGTTTATTAGGCAGAATTCGATTTATGATAGCATCTCTGTTTTGGTTATAGCTGGCTAGCATACTAAGCACATCATCACTTTTACCATCCTCAGCATTCATGTCTGACCATATATATAGGTAAGTAGGATAGTAGAGATCAATACCATTAAAGTAGTCGTCGAAAACGATGGTACTTAAAAGGTCTTTGGCAGCATTACGGTTGTTATTCTGTAGATAGGTAATCATTTGTTGATAAAGAACATAATTAAGCATTGATCTAGCATCTTCGTTGAGTTTGGATTTTAACAATGAGCTGAAAGTACCTATTGCCTTAGTGTTTTCACCCATCCTTGCATAAAAGTGCCCAAGCAAGTATAGGAAATCCTCTTGATCCATGGTGTTAAACATACCACCAAACCGCACCAAAGCCTCATCTGCCGCTTCTGGATCGCTTACCATCAGCCCAGGGAGAGTGTCTATCAAAAAGTCTTTGGCTGCCTGTTTAATATTTTGTTTCTCTTCAGCGATCAATTTCTGCAGCTCTTTTTTGTATGCATCCTGCGATTGCTGTGCATAGACCGCAGAAAGCATACACACCGCTAAGACCACGAGTAGTAAAACTCTAAAATTCTTTTTCATAACCCCGCTCACTTGTTATTCACTACTAAAACCAGTCGGTAATGCGCTGAGAAGAAATCAAGATAGCCTGCAAGCAGTCCATCTTGAATCTAACTCTATTCTTCATAGGAAGTATGAATTCCAAACCTACACATCACAAACATGCAGTTTTCTAATTGTTATGGTTTCTTAAGTTCTTGTATCCACTTACGAAGGTCGTCCAAAGCTTTTTGAGCATTCTGACGCTCCATTCTGAGAGCTTCCAGTTCTTTCAATAAATCGCGCACCTCGGGAGACAGTTCTTTGTAAGCTGCACTTCCAGGAGTAATCAAACCGGGAGTTTGAAGCTCGGTGGGTGATAGTGTCACAACTTCAGAACCGGGAGTACCTGTTGGAGGAACCACTACAACATCTGTACCAGGTGTTAATGTTCCAGATGGAGGAATAACCACACCTGTTTCAATGGGTGTGGGAGTTTCGCCGATATCAACAACGTTTGTACCGCCTATATCGGAAGTGGAGGCATAACGGCTTAGGTCAGGACGGCGCTTAGCCTCAGAGTACTTATCAAAGAGGTATGACAAACCAAAAGCGATGCGAAGATTATCTTTGTAGTCAGTATTTTTAGCCATATCTTCAATTGCTTGCATGCCCATCTTAATGCCAAAATTCTTGTAGGAATATTTCATGCCAACATTAAAATCTTGACCGTCATACTCACCCTGAACCGCAAAGTTCCTTAATGGGGACACTTCAACGGATGAGAAAAGACCGTTGAATATACGAGACCTTGTAACCTGCCCGATGAACTTATTGCTTCCTATGCCCACATTCAACATCCATGGAACGCCAGCAAAAACAGCTTGTTTGGATGCAACCACGTATGGTGAAAAATACTCGTAAGCTGCACGATCTGGGTGATCACTAAATGCCTCTCCAGAGTTTAAGTCCAGTGCAGAATGTTTCGGTACGGGAGAAAACATATTATCAATACCAACAGCCACTTGAGGAATCACCAGTGATTCTTCGATAATCTTGGCTTTTATATTCATAAAATATACCAGCCCATCGAGCTTGGTATTATCTCCCGCAAATACACCTAATTCTACTCTGTTAAAGAGTCCCACTCCAATCATCCCGTAAGGGAAAAACCCTTTGGATGCATCTTTGGCATCTTGAGTAGGCGGTAATGGTGCGGCTACATCACGGTAATAACCGACCATGAGAATTTCGGCAGCTCTATGTGGTAAAACATATGCATCTGGTGTTCGTAACATTCCAAGTGTTTGGAACGGTGCAGCTTGCACTATGCCAAACATAGTTGCTAGCACTAATACGCTAAAAATAACTTTTTTCATACTTCCCTCCACCTTTCGGTGTTCTTTCTAATCATGGTTCATTAATCCTATTGACAACAAATTCGTCAAGCTTTTTATTGGCTTATGGAACATCCATCAAGACATGATATCTTCAAAACAGGCGAAGACCTCGCCACCAAGCACCTCATAAGTTGTGGCTATCGTTTAATTTGTCGCAACTATAGGACGCGTAGCGGAGAGATAGATATCATCGTCGAAAAAGATCAACACTTAGTTTTTGTTGAGGTTAAAACCCGAACATCACACTCTATGACAACAGCACTGGCATCAGTTTCCTATACAAAACAGAAAAAGATCAGCAGAACCGCACAAGAATATATTAATCTCAACCAGCAATATGGCAACTATATCTTCAGGTTTGATGTTATAGTTGTGTTTCGCTATGCAAGCACCAACACTTATTCTATACACCATTTAGAGGACGCTTTCTACCCAATTATTGATGATTAATTCACAGGTAAAATTAAGGCTCAAGTTTATTCATGATGGGCACACCAATGCTATCAACTAATGCCTTGCTCCAATGTCTTCTAACACCAAGGAATTTCCCTAGCGATTCCCTCGCTTTTACGAGGGGTTCACGTGGGGTTCACGTGGGAATCACCTGAGGTTTAAGCAAGGGTGCACTTAGCCGCACTAATTGAACATGAACCAAACATAATACACTAAACTACCAGCTAATTATCTAGCCTACTATCGTCAAAGTCCGATCCCAAATAACGCATCCAATCCGGATCAGAATTCTCCATATCATCGCTATCTGCATAGATTAGTCTGTAATTACCATTCATCTGAATATCAACAAACACATAAACAGGCTGCAGGTTAGTAGAATACTTCCATATCTGATAATCCTTGCGCACAAAGCGAGCCTGATCCGAGCTGGTATCCCTGTCTATATCGTCTGGTGCGCCATTACGAATGTAAACACGCCCCATGTTGGATTTCCACCCGGCAATTAAGCTGCCAAAGTGTCGATTGGCATAATCAATTCTTTCTTGGATTAAGCTCATAACGCTTTTTACATCGCTCTTGGTGGTAGTTGCCATGCTATTCCAAAATTGAGTGCTGTAACGTCGTTTTTTGTCTACACTATAGTTCTTCCAATCTGCAGGCATGCGGTTACCTAAGAAATATCGCATCAGGATGTACTCTTCATCTGGATCGGTCAACAAGGTATATACTTCCTCAACGTCCTCAATAAGCACAAACTCGAAACTGCGTGTTTCAGTTACTTCCCCACTTTGAAGAGTAACGCTGCCATTATACTTCCCCGGAGATAAATCTGCAAGGGGTATTTTCAAGCTGATGCTCTCAATTTCTTTTACCGGCTTATAGTCAATATAATCATCCATCACGATAAGTGAGTCTTTTTCAAGAGATAGGTTCAACAGATTGCTGCCATTTGTATCCGATGGTGGATGATAAGCTTCCAGATATAGGTAAGCAAAATCATGTAGCGTTCGGTTTATCAGGATGGAAGGCTCTGTTAGGTAAAGCACTCCATTGCGGTGGAATTTTGCCAAGTACTGTAAAGTATCTGCCTGCGCTTCGCTATTTAACTCTATATCACTTAATATCGCATTAGGAGGTAACTGGTCAATCAGAAACTGCCATTCAAAACTCTTTTGAGAGTTTATGTCCAATGCTCTAAAACGCAGCTCTGTTACGGATTTGTCTAGCATAAAGCTCAGTCTATTCATGTATGTCTTTTGTTTTGATACGATATCCGCTTTATTACTAACGCCGATGTTATCAGTAATATTCTGCACTATCGCAACGCTATCTCCATGGATAGATTCCACAGTAACAATAATCTCGGCAAAATATCCACCGCCTTTCGCCATGAACACTAGATTAGGGTAGGGAATCTGATAATCCACAAGTAGAATAGTACTTTTATCCTTGTCTAAGAAACGATTAGAGTCTATGAACATATTTAGTGTATTAGCAGCAAGAAGGTAGCTGACACCAATACTCATCAGGAATAGTGAAACTACTTTATTCATACTCTTCTTCTTTGTTCAGTAAGGTATAAAGCCCGAAACCTTGCTTGTCGGCAAAGATAAACTCCAGGTTTTGCTGGTAATATGTCCAAATAATGTTTGGGTAACGCCCCAAGGGATAAACTTCGGAGACAATTTCATCGGGTTCTCCTTTCTTGATATATATTCTACCCCGATCAGAGCTCCATCCCTTAAGCTTTTTATGTACGGTGAAAAGTTGATCTGCCATTAGCACTCTCTGATAAAACCTTTCTCTGTTTTCATTGCGTGCTGTTCCGGGGCTGGGATCATTTGCTTTCCAATAGCTGGCAATTGCTTCGGGATATTTCTCTTCTGGTACGCTGCGCAACACTTGCCATTCGTTCTGGGAGGCTACGTAGCGTAACTGAGCAAGCTGTTCCACAGGAGTGTAACGGATTGAATATGAATACCACTCTGAAAATATAAAAGGCTCTACTGCATAGCGGATGTTAGCCTCATAAAGAGTAATCTTTAGTTGCTCTCCTGCGGCGTCGGTGAGAAATGGCTTTATATCCATTTGGATAGGGCTTTGCAGATTAGTTATGTGCATTTTGCGATCGTCTGCCTGGATCATAATACTATCGAGCTGTACAGAATAGCTTTGGTTTAGCACCAACTCATCCAAATCTTGTGCAATATTTTCTATTTGCTTAGGTATGAAAGATACTCCGTCACGTTTCGCAATCAGCCAGCTTTGCCCTACTTCTGTATTTTTAGTGTTTATCACAAAGGATTTCTTAAAAGTCCTTTTATCTCCCACGGCTTTGTTTTTCAGTTTGAACTCGGCAGTGTATGCTCCAGGGCTAAGAACTTTGGTAAATCTCACAGGTATTGCAGTTTCGTTTAGCCAATCCTGGTTTGGGACTATCAAGTTCTGCGCAAAATCTGCCACTTGTTTCTTACGTGCGTTTCTAATAACCACCGAAAACTGGTAATCGGCAGTTGTTTTCCCTTTTGCGAAGTTCAGCGAATTATAGGGGATAACAACCCAAAAATCCACCCCACCATCGTATTGCTCATAGATTATTTCCTGCGCAGCAAGAAAGCCGTTACAGAGTGCAATCAGCAGGACGATGCTAAGTGCTTTTACCATTTGTTACAATCCTCAATTGAAAGTCAATCCGTTCTTTTTCTAACCAGCTCAGGACATTGTTATCTGGGAATATTAGTTTTCTGGATTCCAAAAGGTAGCTGTTCAAGTCCTCTGTCTGCACCTGAGTTTGCAATTTAAATCCGCCGGGATGGGTTTTAGACCAAGTTCCTATCTCGTTCAGAAATCCCTTCTTAATCTGTTCATGGTTTAGCAGCACCTTCAGTTCACCGCGCAGCACCAAAGATAGGTCTTCAAAAGGAACAATATCTTGTGGCATAACCCGTAAGATACCATCGTCGTTGCCATTGAAGGTGCTTTTACTGCCAATTATAAAATACACTTTGCCGGGAATGAGAGCAGCAAAAAACTGTTGGTAGTCTCTGTTAAACAGAGGCACTTCAAACTTCCCGCTAAGGTCTTCAAACTCCACAAAGGCAATGGGATTGCCCTTATTATCCTTTTTCTTAGAGATGGAGCTAACAATTCCGGCTAACATCAGGTCGCCAGAGGATTTGCTCTTGCCTGTCTGCGAATTGGCAGAGCTAAGGTTTTTAATCAAACTGCGGTATTCAAAAAGCGGATGTCCGCTCATGTAGAAGCCCAAAACATCCTTTTCTTTATCCAGTTGGTACAAATAAGTCCATGGCTCTACTGGAGGGAGGGGAGGAAAGTAATCTGCATCGTTATCTTCATCACTTATCAGGTCGAATAAAGTGGTCTGTCCCTTTTTGCGGTCGCGCTGCTCTCCGCTGCTAAAAGCCAAAGCTTGCTCTATTACTGCCCATTTCTGTGCTCGGCTGCCTTCCAGTTCATCCATTGCTCCCGATGCAATCAAACTTTCCAGCACGGTTTTGTTTACAGACGAGCTATCCAACCGACTGCAAAAGCTAAAGATATTCGTGTAAACCCCAGATGCTAGCCTATCTTCAATAACAGCCCGCATAGCTGATTCACCCAGGTTCTTAATGGCACGCAAGCCAAATAACACTTCCTTGCCGTGAACGCTGAATTCGCTGTCACTGCGGTTCAGGTTGGGAGGGATAATCTTTATTCCCATGTTCTTGCATACTTCAATCTTACTTGGGATGGCGGAAGGATCATCTTCCAAAGATAGTAATGCCGCCATAAACTCCACAGAGTAATGTGTCTTAAGAAATGCAGTCTGATACGCTACCAGAGCATAGCAAGTGGCATGGGATTTATTAAAGGCATACTGTGCGAAATTCAGCCAATCCTGCCATATCTTTTCTGTGGTTGTTTCTGGGACGCCATTTGCCTTTGCGCCTTCCAATATCTTGTCATGGTAGGTTAGCATCAAGTCCAGGTTCTTTTTCCCCATGGCTTTACGTAGCATATCTGCCTCGCCGCCAGTTAAGCCGCCAAGCTCCCTCGAGATGCGCATCAACTGTTCCTGATACACTGTAACACCATAGGTCTCTTTTAAGGTTGTTTCCACCAAAGGATGGTCATAAACAACCTTTTCCTTGCCGTGTTTACGCGCTATGTAGCTATCGATAAAGCGCATAGGTCCTGGTCTGTATAGCGCAACCATGGCAATTAAATCTTCGAACAGATTGGGCTTTAAGTCCATTAGATATTTACGCATGCCATCGGATTCGAACTGAAAAATACCGTCTGTCTCGCCCTTTCCCAGTAAAGTATATACTTTCTTATCATCGAGTTTCAGGTTACGGATGTCGATATCAACGTTTTGGGATTGTTTTACCAGGTCTATCGTTTTTTGAATCAGCGTAAGGGTCTTTAGCCCCAGTATATCCATCTTCAACAGCCTTAAATCATCCAGCCATTTCCCTTCGTACTGAACGAGATTCACGTTATCGCCATCTTTTTGGATGCTTACCGCTAAAGGCACGTAATCGGTTAAATCGCCGGGTGCTATAACCACTCCTGCTGCATGAATACCTGTTTGGCGTACCAAGCCTTCCAGCACTTGGGAATGAGTATAGATGCTTTTGTACAAATCATTCTGGCTTATTAAGGTGGCAAACTCTGGATATTGGGTGAAGGCTTCTTCCAAGCTTTTTACGATTCCGGGGATAGTTTTAGTAATGATATTGGCTTCTGAGGCGGGAACGCTTAGCACACGGGCTACGTCCTTTATCACGGATTTCGGTCCCAGCGTACCAAAGGTAACAATTTGCGTTACGCTGTTTCTGCCAAAGCGTTGCACAATGTAGTCTATCACCTTTCCTCTGCCCTGTGCACAGAAATCTATATCTATATCGGGCATGCTTATCCGATCAGGATTTAGGAAACGTTCAAAGAGCAAGCCGTATTTAAGCGGATCTATCAAAGTGATATCAAGCAAATAAGCTATTATACTACCCGCAGCAGAGCCACGCCCCGGACCCACCGGAACGTTCTGTTTCCTAGCGTTATCAATGATATCCTTCACCACCAGAAAATAGCCATTAAAGCCCATCCTATCTATCACGCCAAGCTCATAATCTATACGCTCTATTACTTCTTCCCGCATATCGGGATACTTCTTGGGAGCACTTTCGATGCATAAATGGCGCAGGTATTCTCCCATACTACTGAACTCAGGGGGAGTCTCCACCTTAGGCAGCAGGAACTCGTCATAATGCAGTTCCAAATCTATCCTTTCGGCAATTTTAAGGGTGTTGCTATATGCCTCCGGCACATCTGGGAAAATAGCCTGCATCTCTTCAGGCGATTTAAAATAGAGCTGTGTGGTGTTATAACGCATTCTGCCCGGGTCATTAAGTAGCTTACCAGTCTGAATGCACAGCAGTATATCATGGGCTTCATGGTCGCTCTGGTGCAGATAGTGGCAATCGTTGGTAAGCACCATGGGGATATCCAGTTCCTGCGCCAGGGCAATTAAGCGTGGGGCTACGGCTTTCTCCAAATCCAGCTTGTGATCCTGCAGCTCAATATAATAGCGGTCTCCGAAGAGGTCTTTGTACCACTGTGCTGTTTCTTTGGCTTGTTTCATCCTATCGTTCAGGATGAGGGAAGGGATTTCGCCTTTAACACATGCAGATAAACAGATTAGCCCTTCGCTATATTCCGATAAAAGCTTTTTCGAGATACGTGGTTTGTAATAAAAACCGTCGATATAAGACTTGGAGGAGAGTTTCATCAGGTTTTTATAGCCAGTATAGTTCATAGCAAGCAGGATCAGATGGTGTCTGCTGTCGTTCTTGCTTTGAGGGTCGCCCAAATCGCTATTGATGATATAAGCTTCCGTGCCGATAATGGGCTTTATGCCTTTCTTGCGGGCGTATTTGTAAAAATCTATGACCCCAAACAGATTCCCGTGGTCGGTAATGGAAACCGCCGGCATTTTCATTTCAATTGCCAAATCTACCATTCTATCCACGCGGCAAGCACCATCTAACAGGCTGTACTGTGTATGATTATGTAAATGTACAAAGGACATCTCTCTCTCCATCTCTTAACTTAAAACTAAGGATTCATAGCAGCGAAAATCTGTCAAAGGATATCTTAAAAAAGATGCTGGAGTGCTGGTGTTCTGAAGTGCTGGGGTGTTGGCGTATTGATGTAATATCGTGTAGATGTGCCGAAGTACCACTATTTTGGAGCTGTAGGCGTCTCGCCTATACTGGTTTAACAGGCATCTTGCCTGGCACAGATAGTAATTTCACTATGCTACGTGTGAAACAGCCTTAGACGAGAGTAATGGTTTGTTAACGGCAATATAACAATAGCCGACTGATAGATTTATCGGCGTTAATGACTACAGCGAATAATGCTGCCATGGACGGTGTAGTCCTTCCGGCAGCCAAGCAAGGAACACCTTGTAGGATACCTATGCCGAAACGACTCCACGCTAACAAACCGAAACTCGTAATAACAGTCGCCTCGACTGTTGCCTCATCAATTCACACGAGGGCGTGTGAAGTTACAGCTAAGCGACTCCACTACTCCAGCACTCCAGCACTCCAGCACTCCAGAGCGTCAGCACGTCAGCACTCTCAACCAATGAGAGATTGACAGTAAGCTGCCATCTATATTATTTGTTCTAAACAAGTAAATTTTAGGGAGTTTGCACAGCAGATATGGACAAGCGATTATTGGCGATGCACGATCTTTCCGGTGTGGGGCATACCTCGCTGATGGCGATTATTCCCATCATGTATCATTACGGAATACAGGTTTGTCCTTTTCCTACTGCCATCCTCTCTGCGAATACTTGTTACCCGAATTATGTGATGCAGGATACCACGCCCTTCATGCGGGATACATTAACGCACTGGAAGAGTTTGGGGATAAAATACGACCTTATTTATAGCGGCTTTCTGGGTAGTCCCGCGCAAGTGGATATTCTTATCGATGCGGTTTCTTCTCTATTGACACCCGATGGCATGGTAGTTGTAGATCCAGTGTTGGCTGATGATGGCGAGCTATATAGTTGTTATGATGAGAGTATGGTAACCGCTATGAAGAAGGCGATTGCTTTTGCGGATATTATAACCCCGAATTACACGGAGGCTTGTTTTTTAACGGCTACAGCGCTACAAGCTATTCCCAGCCTCGCTGAAATAGAAACTATCTGCCTTAGCCTATGTAAAATGGGTGCTAAGCAAGTAATTATCACTAGCATTCCTCAGCAGGATAAAACCCATACTCTGGTTGCATATTACCAAGAGCAAAGCTTGCAGACCTATTCCTGCCATTATGTGCCGTATTTCTATTCTGGAACTGGTGATGTGTTCACTTCGCTGATTATAGCCAAAGTACTGTGCAACATACCCATTACAGAAGCTATACCTCAAGTGATAGATTTCATCCATGCAGCTATATTGGAGACACTTAGCTGCAAGCGGGATGGAAGAGAAGGGATTTGCCTGGATAAAACGCTGGCTCAGCTTGCCAATGGGCTGCCAATCTCCGAATTGGCAGTGACAGCAGAGCTGTCATCGGAGCATTCTCCGAATGCTATGGCAAATCGGAGTTTGCCATCCCAACTTCCACCCTCACTGCCATCCCAACTTCCACCCCCACTGCCATCCCAACTTCCATCCCAATTTCCACCCCCACTGCCATCCCCACTTCCATCCCAACTTTCACCCCAAGCTGACACGAAACCTCGATGATAACAAACTGGATAAATAGCTATGGCAAATATGCAGATGAATACCTGATTTGTGATGGCAGGCATCCGCTTATCTCCAATGATAGCCTTGCCGATGAGCTTAAGCTGTATAACTTGCAATATAATAAGGATTCCGCTTGGCTAAAAGATTACCTTCGCTTAACGGGAAAGCAGTTAAGCCCAGAAACAAGGCTTGAAGAACTTTCTGGCGGGCAGAAAACCTTGCTGATGTTGATTCTTTCGCTGTCCTCACCCGCAGCCAAGATATGTTATTGGCACTTGCTGGATAGCCTGGATGAAGCCATTCGTAGAGAAGCTTTACGACTGATAGATAACGCTAAAACCACCAAAGATATTGTTTGTGAGCCAAGTGCTACAGATTGAAGCTGGCACTACAAGCGTTTGGAAGGGTTTTAAGCTGCTTATTCCTGAACCACTTGAGTTTAAAATCAGCAAGATTTACAAGCTGGAAGGTGCCAATGGTTCCGGAAAAAGCTCTTTTATCAAGCATTTCATCCTGCCCACATTGAAACAAAACAAGGCAGAGCACTATATCCTGTATATTGAGCAACAAATGCACAAAGAGTTCTATGCTATTAAAGCAGATGCAGCGATTAAGGGTTATAGAGACAAAGTTGATAGTGAGAAGGCTGCTATTGACTACCTGCTGCAAGACCTAAAAACAGCTCTAGCAAGGGAGCAGCGCAGTGTGGTGGCGGTGTTGGATGAGACGATTTACCTGGACGAGATCGTAGCGGCATTGCAGCTTCTTTGTCCGAAACTTCTACTTATCTTCTGCGATCATCGTGGGCAATATTCTACGGTGCAGGATGCTACAATCAACTTCAAACCGCTTTCGGTGGGACAAAGCGAGATATATGAAGCCACTCCTTAAAGTCCCGCTAGTAATCGGCAGTCTCATTGCCTTATTCGTGTTGGTAGGCATTATCTGGCTAAACCAATTAGCACTACAGCTTGGCTTCTTAGTGCTTGTTGCAATGATACTTGCAATCCAAAAGGGGATACGGCATTTGCTAAAAAGTATCCTTGTATTACTGCCTTTCCTGATAACTTTGGCGGTGATGTATGTATTGTTTGCGCTAATTGGTTTCAATCCTACACCAACCAAGATATCGGCGGCAAGTTACTGGTTTGCATATGGTTCTGTACGGATGATGGTGCTGCTAAATATGGTGTTGATGTTCGAAATTGGCTTTCATGTCCTAAAGTGGAAAGATGTTTTGCAGCTCCCGCTTGGCATAAACAAACTAAAATACCTGCTGTTGGGCAGAATCTTGTTTCGCTCCGCTTTCTCATCCCAAACCAAGCTGGAAACGTATCTGGATTATGTTCCCAGCAACCAGCTAAAACTAAGCTATTGGAACAGAGTTGTTCGCCTTAGGTTAACGAACCTATTGGCAATTATTTACATCGTGATCATGGAATCGGAACTAAAGGGTGAACTGATTGATAACCGCATAAAACACTGCCATAGGAGAAATGATGAAGTGGTATAAATTCGTTGGCTTTACCGTGATAGTTACACTGGCTACCTATCTAATCAGAATCCCTCTGCCCGGCGGGGGATATTTTAACTTCGGCGATGTAGCGGTGCTGTTTATAGGGCTTTATGCAGGCTCTAAGGTGGGCATGCTGGCTGGCGGTATCGGCTCTGCAATGGCGGATTTAATCGGCTTTCCCGTATTCGCCCCCATCACACTGATAGCCAAAGGTTTGGAAGGTTTGATTGCCGGTATTGGCAAGGATAAAGCACCCTTTGTAAGCTACTTGATGCCCATTATAGGATCGTTAATAATGGTAGTAGTATATTTTCTGGGAACTTGGATTTTACCAGCCTTTGGCATTGCCGCAGCAGTTGCAGAAGTGCCGGCGAACCTTATCCAAGCACTTCTTGCTAACATAGGTGCAAGGCTACTGCTTAGTGCAGTCAAGAGAGTAGGCTTGTAACAAACAAGTATTTTGTTTATTGTTATGCTGTGCCTGAAGTGGCATTGTAGAGGAGCATTCCAATGCTGCTAAGCATTTTTCTCTCGTAGGTTCGGAGACCTACGCTACTTTACTATACTTGGTTATATCTAAAGCAAGTAAGCAAATGGTCATTCACCATGCCAGCAGCCTGCATGAAGGCGTAGCAAATGGTAGTTCCCACAAACTTAAATCCCCGCTTCTTCAGGTCTTTGCTCATGGCATCTGATTCTGGGCTGTTAACCGGCACATGGCTAAGTTCTTTGCATTTATTCACCAGCGTTTTGCCCTTGGTGAACTGCCAGATATATTTGTCAAAGCTGCCAAACTGCGCTTGAATCTCCAGAAAGCTGCGGGCATTCGTGATGGTGGCGTTTATCTTGGCTTTATTGCGGATAATGCCGCTGTTTTGCAATAACTGGCTTATCTTAGCTTCGTCATAAAGAGCTATCTGAGCAGCTTCAAAGTTATCGAAGGCAAGCCGGAAGTTTTCCCGTTTATTTATAATGCAAGCCCAGCTTAAGCCTGCCTGAAAGGCATCTAAAGTGATGAACTCGAACAGCTTGCGGTCGTTGTGCAGGGGGACGCCCCACTCTTCATCGTGATACTTTATCATCAGTTCGCTAGTGCCAACCCAGGGGCAACGGAAGATATCTGTCATAAACCACCTCTTTTATCAATAAGTCTTGTCATCTAGTGTTTTGCCGAGCATGGGGTGGCATATTCCGATTTGCCACAGCATCCGCAAAGGCATTGATGAAATAAACAGGATAATTAATGTGTGCTCCTTATCGGCTTACTTGCTGGAATTGCCCTATCATTGCCCACCCATTGCCCACGTCAAGGGCAATGAGTGGGTAATGATAGGGCAGTGCAAGCAAGGAAGGATTAATCATTTTAACATAGCAATAAACTTATCCCGCAGTTGTAAGTTCAATGCAGCAAATACTTTATACGCCAGGGTTGGCTCTGTTTTCAGCAGTTCGCACAGCTCTTGGAAAGGGAAGATATCTGCTTGAACTTTGCTAAGGGCAATCACATTGGCAGTTCTGCGGGTGGGGATAACGAAATTCATCTCTCCAATCAGGTTGCCTTCGTCAATTCTTGCCACTTCCAATAGCTTGCCGTCTTCGCCATCAATGCGGATAGATACTTTCCCTTTTTCCACGCAGATGATATCGCGGCTGCGGTTACCGGCTTGGATTATTGTCTCTTCTGCTGCGTAACTTTGGGAAACGGTAACGCTTTTCAGCAGTGTAATTTCATCGTCATCCAGATAACAATATAGGGGGTGAGCATTATGCTTCTGCATGTTCTTCCCCCTTGTGGGTGATGCGGATTATCTTCTGGCATAGGGTATCGTTTATGGCGGCATGGATTCTTGCGCCGTTCTCTGGATTAGCAGAGATGAAGCTATCCAATTCTTTAAAGCTAATTTTAAGGATTTGGCTATCGCGCATGGCTCTTAAAGTGTATGAAGCGTCAGAGCCATCCAGGAAACTTGCTTCTCCGCTTATCTCGCCGGGGAAGACTTTGCCTACTGCGTTACCACTGGGGCTGATGATTTCCAGTTCCCCCTGCTGGAGGATAACTATGTAATCTGGCTTGGTGCCGCAAGCAAACACTATTTCACGTGCTTTTATGCTGTGGCTGGGACTGTCCTTCATTAACAGGTTAACGGAATCATCACTGAGGTATTTGAAAAGGTCTATGTTTTGGTTGCGAATGTAGATATTCATGTTGAACGTTCCTTCTTAACGAAATCCATAACGCAGCCTCAGCAAGGTTAGCAAGCTAAACAAGCCTATCATCAATAAGGACACTATGATATCCAGCTTGATGGTGTCTCTTTCCTTACCCCAAACCATGGTTTTATAGGATAAAAAGATATTGCGTGATTGGTTCAAATAGTCGCCGTGCGCCAGCTTTACAGAGCTGCGGATAAGTTCGTTACCATATCTGGTATCTGGGTGGGCGTCTAGAAAAAGATTGTGTGCAGATACATCTATCATATACTGTTCATAGCCTCTGGATGTGTTTTTAACAGTTTTAAGGAAGTTTTTCTTTTCATACTCTAAAAGGTTAAGGCGCGCAGAGGCAACCGTCCAGCCCTCAAATAGCCAGCGTGAGGGGACTGCTTGGCAGAATTCGGGGATTTCGCTTTTGTGGTTAATACGCAGCGATTTATTCATCTCTGCAAAGCGGATAACAGCCCCACTGAACATGATTTGAGGAATAATAATCAGAGGTAGGATGTTTATGATAGCACTTCTATCTTTAATTATACTGGAGAATAACAGACCCATGCTGTAGCCAACCATCCCGCTTAGCAGCAGAAAGATGCTTTGGGGCAAAAAGTAACCCCGCATTCCCAATACAGCAGCCGAGATAAAATAATAGAGCAGCACCTGAACCAGCGTCATAATTAACAATACCGCTTGCTTGGAGAGTAAATGACACTTTGCCGTGATGTTTAGTTTCATCTCACGCTGGATACTGCGCTTCTCACTTAGGATGTCGTCTATGCTGTTCGCCAAGCCGATAAAGATGAAGATAATTACCGAAATAAAGCCAAATAGCAGCACATTTTGGTTATCTAAAAAGCTGTATGGAGTTCCCTCTGTTGTGCCCCGCAAAACAAAGGCGGTAAGCAACGCCAATAAGGGCGCAACCAACAGGGTCATGGTAAGATTAATCTTGCTGCGCAGTTTATTTAGAAAGTTGCGGCGGGTAAGCAGAAATAGATTCCGTGGGCTGAAATGAAGCTGCTTATGGCTGCTTTGAGCTTGTGTTGAATCTGCGCTTTGCTCTTCCACGCTACCTTCCATCGCCTTGCGGAAGCTGTAACTACGGAACTTCTGCTCCCAATAATCCGGTGGAAAGAGCCGATTGCCATGGAAATCGGAGGTCTCGATAACGTCATAAAAATAATCGGGTGCTTTCAGGTCACGCTTGGAAACCAGAAAGTCATTGTGTTTGCCGCTTTGGACTAACTCGTCATCAAAGTAGGTGAACACTTCTTTGCTATCGCCAAAATAGACTTGACGCCCGCCCTTGTCTAACAAAAGCACCTGATCAAAAGCTGCAAATACGGTGGCATTAGGCTGGTGAATGGTGCAGAGGATTATCTTATTTTGTTCCTTTAAGTCGCAAAGGAATTCGGCTATATTCTCAGAATCCTTGGAAGACAAGCCACTGGTAGGTTCATCCAGAATGATAACAACAGGGTTTAAGATTAGCTCCAAAGCAATATTCAGCCTGCGCCGTTGCCCGCCACTAAGCTTCTTGTTCATCACATCGCCCACAATCATGTGCCGCTGTTCGAATAAACCCACATTGTGGAGCAGGTTCTCTATGCGGGTGCGGATTTCTTCCTTATTTTTCAGGTTTGGTAAGGCTAGTTTGATGCGGTAATATAGGTTTTCATACACAGTTAGGTTAGGAAAAAGCAGGTCATCTTGGGGCACATAGCCGATGTGTTTCTGGAAGAAAGGTAGGTTACTGGCAAAATCTAAGCCGTCTATTCTGATGCTGCTACGGCTTGCTTTTAACTCGCCCAAAAGAACTTGTAACAAGGTAGTTTTACCGCTGCCACTAGGTCCCATAATTGCCATCATAGTACCCTTGGGGATATTAAAATGGATATTGGCGAGGGCGGTTTTCCCACCGGCGAAGCTATGAGATATCTCCTCTACTACCAGTTCATTTACCTGTATAGGGATTTCGATTAGCTCCCAATGCCTGTTAATCAGGTAGTTAGCAGTTCCAATACTGATAATATCTTGGTTTTGGATAAAGCTTACAGGATTTGCCCTTGTTATCGGGATACGGTTAATATACACAACAAGGTCTGAGATATTCTGGACAAGCAGCTCTTCGTCAGCATAATAAAAGTGCAACAAAGCAGAAGAGTTTGGCTGTGCCTGAACAAACACCCCCTGCTTATCACGGCACAGATAATAATCTCCCGTTTTGTTAATCAAGGTGTCATTGGCTACTTCACGAGTGAGCAGTTGCAACACAGAGCCGGAGCAGGTAGGCAGAGGAAGCTCATCTAAGGCAAGCTCTTTACCGGGGATATATTTATTCTTTGATACCAGATGAAACTTATGAGCTTGATAACGCAGTTTCACTCCGGTATCGGGACAGGATATACTTATTGTACGGCTACCAAGGTTGTAGATATACCACAAATCTTTAGTGCTAATGCGGAGTTCACCTACTCTGCCTTGCAGGATTATTATGCTGTCGTCTCGTAATCTGTGAAATCGCTTGCTTTCCAGCTCACGCTCTTCGCCGCTATCAATAATGCGGCAAAGCTGATTGTTTCTGCCGCCATCGGGATAGAACAACACAAGGGATTCTATCATAATGAAGACAAATCTTGATGTAGCATCAGTGCCGATAAACCGATAATCCGCACCATGTGCAGCCCACACCATGGAATTCATCAGTAAGCTGTCTGCGTTGGTGCTCACCAATGCGGGAAGGTCTATTACATCGCGCTGTCCTTCCATTAGTTGGTAGATACTATCCAGCAAACTTACATCCAAACGCAGCAAATCAGTAAGCTCCACAATTTCCAGACTGCCAAGAATGTTCAGTTTCTTGCGTTCATGGAAGGCGAGGGTTACCAGGTTTAGGATTATCTTGCTGCGGTCTGAGAGGCTTAGATGCTGGTTTAGATAGTTTGCCGCCTCGCGGAAGGAAAGCACCTGCCGTCTAGCTTGTTCCAGCTTGTACAAAGGGATATCGTTGCCAAACATGGAGTGCAATATGCGGTCTATAAAGTTTAGTTCCTCTCCCTTCAGCTTAGCAGTTTTAGCCATATACAAATACAAGGATACCACAGCGGTAAGCAGTGTGTCCTGCAATTGGTGTTCGGCTTTTCGGGGGGGAGAGGGGAATATCTTCACCTTGCCTCAGTTTGAACTAAAAAGAAAATAGTGCTTATCTTCATAACATCATTTTGCCTCTAATTTATAGGTGATTGGATGGGATGAGAAATGGATATTATTGTCAAGTTAAAACTTTAGCTGACCTGTAGAAACATCGCTGAGACCTGATTATTTATGCTCATGTTCATTTAAAGTGGGTGAGTGCATCAATAAAACATTTTATAGCTCGTTTAGAGCAACCAGCGTAAATCCCAATAGGGATGGTAGATAATAGCGACGGGTTTTAACCCGGCGTTAATGAACATATAATTCCAAAGAAAGCTCCATCGGGGCGAAAGCTGTCTTTGTATAGCCAACAAATATCGCCGAATAAACATCAGACCATCTGTCGTCCCGCGGGGACTAATAATGTGTTTTTGCTCCGTTATCGCAGGGTTAAAACCCGTCGCTAATACCTATCGTCCCGCCGGGACTACTTTCTTGTATTTTTGAAGCTCAATTTATCTTACCCACCATAAATGGATTTGAGCCCTTGTTTATGCTTTGCAACTTTAAAGCTTGACAGCAAATCCATCCAATTTCTTATTGAGAAAAAACTCTAAAGGAGCTATGATGCTAAGAGCTGAAGAAATTAAGGCTGCCAAAGGCAAGCTAGGTGTTCTATTAGTAGGATTGGGTGCGGTTAGCACTACTTTTGTGGCGGGCGTGGAAGCAATAAAGAAAGGGCAGTCAGAAGCTATTGGTTCGGTGTCTCAGATGGCTACCATTCGTTTGGGTAAGCGCACCGAAAACCGTACTCCCCTCATTAAGGATTTTGTACCGCTTGCCAAGCTGGAAGATATAGAGTTTTTAGCTTGGGATATATTTGAGGCTGATGCTTATGATGCTGCGTTAAAAGCCGGTGTTTTGGAAAAGACCCAGATAGACTCTCTGGAAACCGAGCTTAGAAAACTGAAACCACACAAAGCCGTGTTTAGCACCGAGTATGTAAAGAAGCTAAACGGCACTCATGTAAAGCAAGCTCCAAGTAAGTGGGATCTGGCTCAACTGCTGATGGAAGACATTAAGAATTTCCAGAAGGAAAAGCAGCTAAACCGTATGGTGATGGCTTGGGCAGCATCCACAGAAATATATCTGGAAGCAGACCCTGTGCATTGGACGATTGCTAGCTTTGAGCAAGCCATGAAAGACAATCACCATGCCATTGCACCCTCCATGATATATGCTTACGCTGCGCTTAAGATGGGGATTCCCTTTATTAATGGTGCGCCCAATCTGAATCTGGAGATTCCAGCTTTACGTGAACTCGCCACACAAAACAAGGTTGCCATAGGCGGTAAAGACTTTAAAACAGGGCAAACCTTGATGAAAACCATCATTGCACCTGGACTAAAATCCCGCATGATAGGCGTGAATGGATGGTTTTCCACCAATATCCTCGGTAACCGGGATGGAGAGGTGCTGGACGATCCAGAATCCTTTAAAACCAAAGAAGTAAGCAAACTTTCGGTGCTGGAATCCATTCTTGAGCAAGATAAATATCCAGAGCTTTATGCCGATTTGTACCATAAGGTACGCATCAATTACTACCCGCCACGGGGTGATAACAAAGAAAGCTGGGATAATATAGATATCTTTGGCTGGATGGGCTACCCGATGCAGATTAAGATAAACTTCCTATGCAGGGATAGCATTCTTGCTGCGCCGGTGTTGCTTGATCTTATCCTTTTTATAGACCTTGCACAACGCTGCAACATGTTTGGTGTGCAGGAATGGCTTTCCTTCTTCTGGAAATCGCCCATGACAGCACCCGATTTAAAGGCAGAGAACGATTTATTTATCCAACAAACCAAGCTGAAGAACACCCTGCGCTATATGATGAAAGAGGATATGATTACCCATTTGGGGCTGGAATACTACGACATGATGTAACAAATGAAGAAGATAAAACTGCTATTTAAGATAGGCTATGCTTATCATAAAGCTGCTTTTGATCCCATTATAGACCTGCTTATGAACAACGAGAACTACGATTTGTGGTTCTCGTTGGACATGGAGAAGAAAAAGCACTTCATCTTCGAATTCCCTTTTCGGGATAAGATTATAGAAGAGTGGAAACAGCTTGGTTACCGCTTTACAACAGAGACCAAAGGATTTGATATCGTGGTGGCAGGAGATACTTTGCGCTCTGCAGAGGATTATGGTAAAACCTTACTGATTTTCCTGAACCACGGCACGGGCATAAAGAATATCCTCTACCGCAACCTTGCCAGAGCTAAGGGGCATAAGTATCAGATATTTGTGGAGGGACAGCACCGTGTGGATTCGTTGCTATCCTGTCCGGATCTTGGCAGCAGCGAAGTTCATCTGATTGGCTTACCGAAGCTGGATTATTACTTCCAGCAGCGCTTTAAAAGAGAAGATGTGTTAAGCAGGTGGGGTTTGAATCCCGACAAAAAGACCTTGCTCTTTGCGCCTACTTACAAACCCACCTGTATGTACGACATTAAAGATGATATATTTACGCAAACCAAGGACTATAACCTGATTATCAAGCTGCATCCCTATAGTTGGATGGGCAAGTATGCACCTCATAAACAGCACCGTATCTTTGAACGACGGGTAAGTAAATACCCGCATGCTGTGCTGTTGCCATTTACAGAGCATAGCATATTGCCATACTATGTAGCTGCGGATGTTATCCTTAGCGAGGCTTCCAGCACGGCATTCGATTTCATGGCTTTTAGCAAGTTTGGCATTGTGTTCGACCTCCCTTGCGACAAACTGAATCACTCGGATGGACAGCCTCTGCTGGAGATAGATAACCGAGAGTTCTTGAAGGGTGCTTTCCCTCATATTCAAAGCGGGAAACAGCTTCCTGAGGCGATTCTCACTGCTTTGAACCCCAGCACAGCGATGAAACAAAAAGCAGAGGAATACCGTGCGAAGTACTTCTACATGCTGGATGGCAAGGCAAGCGAGCGGTTTGTTGATAAAATGCAACAGCTTTACAAAGAGGGTGGACATGAGAATGGAGCATAAACTATGAAAGCGGTTATTATAGCTGCCGGTTTTGGCAGTAGATTGTGGAATATTAGCGACAAAACACCGAAAACACTGTTAGCCTACGGCAAGGGTACAATTCTATCTACTATCGTAAAACAGCTTGTTGCTGCGGGTGTTACAGAGCTTGGTATAGTGGTGGGTTTTAATCAGCAGGAGATTAGGGATTATCTTGCCAGCCATAGTTTTGCGATTCCCATCAGTATTATAGAAAACTTGGAATGGGAGCGTGGCAATGCCATATCTGTGGCAAAAGCAAGGGTATTTGTGCAAGGAGAGCCGTTTATTCTATCCATGTCCGACCATCTGGTGCGGGTGCAAGCCTTGCAGCAGATTGTGCGAAGCAATGAGCAATGTTCCCTCTTGTTAACAGACCCATTTATCCACGATAATTTCGATATCGACGATGCAACCAAGGTGCTTTCAGAACGCGGACACATCATCGCCATTGGCAAGGAACTGGAAAACTATAACGCTTTGGATTGTGGCATATTCCGGCTGGAAACAGATTTCTTTGTGGCTGTGGACAGGGCACTTGCCAAAGGAATAGAATCCATCAGCGGGGCTATTGCCGAACTGATGAAAGGAAAGCGCATCAAAACAGTAATGCTTTCTGCCCCAAAGCAGTGGATGGATATAGACACTCCAGAGGCTTATGATTTTGCTAATGAATCATTTAAGCTATAACAACAAGACTGCTTGACTGAAGACAAGTTCTCGCTATCGACAATGAAAGTGAATCTGGAGTTCAAAGAGTCATTCCTATCTTCAAATATACCTATAGTTTATTGGCTCTTTGAACTTCAGCGATATCCCCTTGTTATTTGAAGTCCAAAGAACCTGTAACTAATTGATAAGAATATAGATAGGAGTGGCTCTTTGAACTCCAAAACTCCCCGCTTTCATTGCTAACTTTCTTTTTCTTCCTTGCAAACATGAAAACTTTGACTTACAATTACGCTGCGACCAGCTTTATGAGCAGCCAACTCTGCTTAACACAGCGTAATTGTGAGTTAAAGAGTTACGATAAATGGTAGTTCTAGCTTGTTTTAACTCATAAATCGGCGAAATATGAGTTAGTGTGCTTTAAGCGGAAGATACAGTCGCCGATTGTATAAGTCAAAAGCTATTCCAAATGCTGATTAACCACCCAGGCAGCAGCCATCATCCCCATGATAGCTGGCATGAAGCTGATGGAGCCGATGGTTTTACGTTGGCGTCCGCGGGTGATGATTAGTTCATCGGGACTTTTGATATCATCATCTGGTTTAGAGGGTAATTCCGAAGAATAAACACAGGGGAAAGTGCCACGTATCCCGCGTCTGCCCAAAAACTTACGGACTCTGCGGGCGAGCGGGCAATTGTGGCTTTTATCTATAGTTGAGAGATGTATCTTGCTGGGGTCGGTGCGGTTACCAGCACCCATAACGGCGATAAACTTACGGTTTTCCCGAACTAAATACTCCAGCATCCCAATCTTTGGTCCCAGGCTATCTATGGCATCGATGATAAAGTCTGCTCCGTCAAGTAATTCTGCCCTGTTTTCTGAATCTATGAAAGCGGTGTAGCAAGTGATGTTGGCGCAGGGATTGATATCCATGATTCTCGCTTCCATAACTGCGGTTTTGGCTTTACCAATGCTGGAGTGCAGGGCAATCACCTGGCGGTTCAGGTTGCTGGCACCCACGGTATCAAAATCTATCAGAATAAAGCGTCCAATGCCTGCCCTGGCTAGGGCTTCCGCTGCGTAACCGCCCACGCCGCCCAGACCAACAACCGCTACAGTGGTTTGGGAAAGTGCCGCCATGGCTCCCGTACCAATTAGCAGCTCTGTTCTGGAGAAATCAGTAGTTTCCATAAGTGGTTTTAGCTGTTAGGGAACAGTTTACGGGCATTCACGCTTTGCATGGCGACAAGTTTCTCCACACTGATGCCGCTTAACTCAGAGCATTTCTGAACCACATCCAGCAGCCTGAGCAGAGGGTTTTGCTCATCCTTCTGAACATAATACTGAGTAATATCAGTCTCAAACAAAAAGCGTTTATGGTTCAGGATAGCAGTTAGTAAATCCAGTTTATCGTTTTTCAAGATGCGTGAACTGATGGTAAACACGGCATCAAGGCGTCTTAGTTGCACAAAACCTTCGGCGGAACCGGCATAACCATGCACCAGATAGTGCAGAGGGTATTGTTTTAGGGTTTTATAGGCTTCTTCGTGATGCCCCACAATGTGCAAAACCACGGGTAAACGGTAATCAGCAGCTAAATCAAGCTGTTGAACCAGTTCTTTTCTCTGAACGGCGATTTCAGGGTTGCCATTATCCAGCCCAATCTCACCGATAGCCCAGATGCTTTTATTATCACACAGTTCTTTGATATCATGGAGATTCAGGTCACAGGCGTCAAAATTGGGATGAATGCCTGCGCTATAAATGATGCGTGGGTCCGGATGCTGCAAATGCCAAGCGATTTCACTTTTGCGCAGAACAGCCGAGATAAAGCGGCTTATTCCCTTTGCTTCTGCTTCAGCAAGCAAGGGAGCAATATCTAAGATTTCTGCTAAATTGGCAAGATGACAATGGGCATCGATTAGGCTCATGGTTTTAACTCCGGTATTAAAGTTATGATTTCTTGTGCGGCTCGGTAACCTGCTTTCCCATCCAAGGGATTTATCAGGGTGTGGATAAGCTCTGCACGTGCAGGAGCGGTGTCCGTTGCGGTGCTGAGTGCCTCTGTTATGGCAGACGGCAGCTCTTCAAAGCTGTCAATGCGGATGGAAACGCTCTTTATCAGCTCGATAACGTCGTTCATTGTGCGCTTTGTAGATTCAATGCTGAAGGTGATGATGGGGCGGTTAACGATGCAAAACTCGGCAATTAGGCTGTTTGTATCGCCAATACACACATCTGAGATAAGCAGATAGGGATAGATATCCATGGCGTTTATGTAGTGTATTCCCTCTAAACCTGCAAGATAATCTTTGTAATAATTGCTCATGCGTGGATGCAGAGTTACCAGCACATTATATCTATCAGTGAGGGATTGCAGCTTGTTATACCATTTGTGCACTGCACTCATGCCAGAGCCATCCCAAGTGGAAGAAAAGAGTATGCTTGGCTTGCTTGCATCCAGTTTTAGGGTAGTGCGTAATGCATCCAAAGTTTCGGGCGGGTAAGAACCATCAAAAAGGGCATCACTTTTGGGATAGCCGATAGCTTTTACTGGCTTAGCTCCAAGAGCTTTGAGTCGGGTTACGTCATGATTACTTGTCATCATATAGAGATTGAACATGTTATAGTAGGCAGCCTTGGGGAAACGCTTGAAGTTGTATGCACCGTGTTCCAAGCCTATTTTTATGATGCTTTTAATCGGATACTTCCAGGCAGCATTGCGGAACATTATCACCGCATCAGGGAAACAGAAAGGGTAGAGGTAAATCTTAGTGCCGGGTTGCAACATAGGCTTTAGCTTGGGGATGATAGAAGGCGAGTTAACCACAACATCAATAGGTTTTAGGTGCTTGGCGATGCTTTGGAAAATGAAATAATCGAAAGTTCCTTCCAAGTGTAAGAGGCTAAGCTTTTTGCGGCGAAACAGCTTAACCACCCTCCAAAGCAGGTTGTAGGGCAAGAAAGAAAGGTAATAAGTACCAGTCATAGCTTAGGGCTTTCCCTTTAGACTAACTGACTCAAGGACAGCCGTGTAAACGCTATCAGCAGAGATAAATTTCATACACTTATGGTGCTTTAGGGGGCATTTATCTGCCCCGTGGCTGCCACAAGGACGGCAGTTTAAATCCACTTCAAATACTCTATCTCCATCCCGATAGGGATAATAACCGATGCTTTGCACGGTGGGACCAAAGATGGCGAACACAGTTGTTTGCATGGCATTGGCAAGGTGCAAAGCTCCGCTATCGTTGCAAATCATCAGGCTGCACTTGGCAATCACCGCTGCACTTTCCAGCAAGTTAGTGCTACCGGCGAGGTTAATAACTGGGGCGTTGGGATTGTCTTGGTTAATAGCAGTTTGGATATGATTGCACTTCTGCTTATCCGCTTCCGAACCGATTAACACAATGCCAAAGCCACTTTTTATCAGCTTTATCGCAAGCTCTGTGAAAGATTCTAACAACCAGCACTTAGTAGCCCAGATAGAACCGGGGGCAATAGCTATTAGTTTGAATTTACTTAACTCACCTACATGCTTATCTGCGGTCTGCAAATCAGCCTTGCCGGGGAAAAGCTCCGTCTGCATAGGAAAATCTTGGGGACTAATAAACTTAAGCAGCAGAAGGTTCTTGTTTATCTTGTGCCTGTCTGTGGGATGCTTAACCTTGTCGGTTAACAGCCAAGGCAGCATTCCTCTATCGAAACCAATACGCCGGGGAATCCTGCTGAGCCATAATAACAGGTGCGTGCGTGCAGAACTGTGCGGAGATATTGCCATATCGTAGCGATTGCTCGCAAGTATCTTTAGCATATTTAGCATGCTTAAGTAAGAGTTCCTGCGTTTGGCATAGGGAATTATGCTATTGACATGAGGGTTATTCTCCAGTAGTTTGGCAGCCGCAGGCACTACCATAACATCCAGCACGGCAAGCGGATAAAGCTGGCGCACCGCCCTAATAATGGGCGTAATGAGAATAACATCGCCAATGAAGGCGGTTTGGACAATTAGGATTCTTTTAGTTTCCATAATGAGTAATACTTATACCAGGTTCCCCAAGCGGTTGTTTTGCATAAATTAAAGCCGTGCCTGCCGTCCAAAAAGCCAGCTTTCAGGACGTACATCTTAAAAAAAGTGAAGAACCCACGCATAATGGCTTTAACGGGGCAGGATGTTTTCCCTTTGCTTAGTAGCTTCTTTGCCCCTAACTCTCCATAGAGCTTCATCTTAGCCTTATGAATGGCTGTGGTGGGGTAAGTGTAATGATGCAGAGTTCCTGCTAACCTGCAGGTCGGTTTGTTGCACACAATAGATTCGTGCACTGCTTCGGTATTGAAATTACCATCTTGCCGATTAAATACACGCGTATGCCATTCGTTTTGCCACCCGCAATAGCTAATCTTCTTACCCAGATAGTAAGATTGCACTTTCACCCGATACGCACAATCGCCAAAGCCATCCTGTTGCAAGCGCATTATCGATTCCTTCAATTCAGGAGATACAATCTCATCCGCATCCAGCGAGAAAACCCAGTCATTAGAGGCTAATGAAACAACCTTCTGCCTTGCCCTGCCAAAACCCTCCCATTTATCAAGATAAAAAACCTTAGCACCCATAGCTTGGCATTTATTGGCAGTGTCATCCGTAGAACCAGTATCCAACACGACAATCTCATCTGCCCAAGATACGGCTTGTAAGCACTTTTCTATCTTATCGCTCTCGTTTTTTACTATCATCACTATGGAAATGGGGGAGTTCTTGGCTTGAGGCATAGTTCATTTTCCTTCGTTATTAAACATACACCTTGTTTGCAAATATAAGGATTCATGTCAAGAGAAATGTCCTTATCAGGATTTCCCTTGACAAGCAGGCGCAGACAAAGATACTGTAAGAAATACATAAACTGAGAGTATCAAATGGATTGGAAAGTTACTATCTGCAAAGCAAGACTCGGTTCAAACCCTGTTTCACATTTTATCTTTGGCAACTCTACTTTTTTAGAAATATTCTATTGCCAGTTAAGCTAAGCTGTTATTTATGGCTAACAATGATTTTTAGTTAATCGTAAGTGTGAATCCCTTACGCAAAAAAACTGAACAGAATATACCCTTAAAGGAGCTACAGATGGATTGTGGTGCCAGAATATATGTAAGCGGGCATAATGGTTTGGTCGGTTCGGCAATAGTACGCTGTTTGCACAGGCATGGCTATAACAATTTAATCCTTAAAACCCATAAAGAGTTAGATTTAATCTCTCAAACGCAAGTACAGGATTTCTTTGCAGAGTTCCAGCCTACCTATGTTTTTCATGCAGCGGGTTTGGTTGGTGGTATTTTAGCTAATAGCAGCTTTCCCGCGCAATACATATACGAGAACCTGATGATAGCCTCTAATGTAATTCATGCTGCTTATGAAAACCGCACCCGGAAACTGCTATTTTTAGGCTCTTCCAGCATCTACCCCAGAGCAAGTTCACAGCCAATTAAAGAGGAGTATCTGCTTACTGGGGAATTGGAGCTAACTAATGAAGCTTATGCTCTTGCCAAAATTGCTGGACTTAAGATGGGGCAATTTTACCGTGCGCAATATGGTTGCGATTTTATTACCTGCCTGCCAACAAATCTCTACGGTCCAAACGATCATTATCATCCAGATAACTCCCATGTTCTACCTGCACTGATTCGCAAAATGCACTTGGCAAATTGTTGGCTGAAAGAAGATATGGATGCTTTGGCAAGAGATTTGGGAGAAGAGTATAATTTCGATTCCCAGGAAAAATTGGAGCAAATCCTTGCCTCTTTTGGGATTTGCAGGATAGATGGAAGAGTGGTTTTAACTTTATGGGGTAGTGGAACACCATTCAGAGAATTTATGTTTGTGGATGATCTGGCAGAAGCCGTGCTGTTTTTAATGGATAACTATTCAGCTTCTCTGCCTGTAAACATCGGTACCGGCAGGGATGCAAGTATCAAAGATATGGCAGACATGATAAAAGAAATTGTGGGTTTTAGTGGAGAGATACAGTGGGATATCAGTAAGCCGGATGGCATTCCCAAAAAACAATTGGATGTTAGCTTGCTTACCAGCTTGGGGTTTTCTGCGCCAACCAAGCTGCGTGAAGGAATAGTGGCCACTTATAAGGACTATTTAAACAGGTAGCAACTATTACAGATATCCTCTGCGGCGCATTTTGTTTAATCGGTATATAGTCTTGGAAACAATGAAACTAAGACTTTGGGGTTTGTTTGCCACAGGGCTTATAGGTGTGTTGAAGATGTAATCGAACCTTGCTGCAATTGCCTGTGGCATAAATTGATCTGGTAGATGGGAGTTTTTACACCAAGGAGCTTTTAGATATTGCAGGTACAATTCAGGGTTATTATCAACCTCAATGATGTGGTTTATAAATTCATTTTCGGATTTAAAGGCATGGTAATCTAAAAAAGCTTGGGGATTGAAATCCAGTTTTATCAGTGGATTTCCCCAGTATATTGGAACGGTGTTTGCCAAGAATGGTTCCATGATCTTTTCGGTGGTATAACCCGGGTATGATCGATTTTCGAAAGCCAGATTGAACTTGAAATTCCTAATAAAGGCTTCCTTATCTGGCACTCTATAGCCTATGTTATTGCGGTATTTGCCACCAGAAGCTATGGTTTTATATTTTGATAGCATCTTGTGAAACCGATTGCGAACCTTGCCTCCAGGATTAGACACAATAAAGCTGCAAAACTTGCGCTCTACCAAAGCAGCATAATCCAAATCCGGCTTTACAAACCGCTCCGGCGGGTAACAATACACATAAAAGGGCAAGCGGTAGTGTTTGGGATCGGGATTATAGTCCGAAGTAAAAGCGTAATCGCAAGTGGTGAAATCCACCCCCTTGTTTTCGGCTGAATACAGTATCCTTACGCAATTATAGTTCAGGTGATCCTTGCCAAACACAGAATAGATCAAGAAATCTGGTTTGTCACATATTTCAATGTCATAATGCTGCTTTAGGATATTGTGAAAGTAGTTGTTGGTTTTGTTAAAGCCCAGCCAGAAATCCGTGTAATTCAGTTTAAGCTTTGTCTTCATCTGGCACTGCACTTCTGTATAGATTGGTTGATTTTGCTGAGGATATCGGCAGCCCAATGTGCCCACGTGTAATTGCCCCACACCTTTTCGTGCAGTCTAAGAGCCATTTGCTTTCTTTCAGCATCGTGGCTAAGGTAATATGCCACCTTATCTTTCAGCTCTGCGGCAGTATCAAAAGTTACTATATCTTCATCCGCAAACAAATCCCTTAGCTTAGCTCGGTTATCGATAATCTGGAATCCTTGGCAGGCAGCAATCTCGAATACACGGGGTTGAAAGGTTAAAGTAACCTGTGGTGCAGGCAGATTCAGGTTTATTTTGGATAGTTTGTAAAGCTTAACTAAATCTGTGTAAGCCAAACGAGAGCCCTGGTAACACTTTTGCAGCTCGGGTAAATACTTAAATCTGTATTGCCAGTTATCCCCTCCCCAAATCTTCAAATCGTAATTTGCTATGTAAGAAAGGATGTCTGCCCTGTAAGCCCCCTCTGCTTTTGATCCGTAAGCAGAACCGGTGAAAGAAATCTGGCAACCAAGCTTGGCGATATCAGTTTCACTGATTTGCTCATCGGGAACAGGATGAAACACTTCCGGATCGTAACCGCCATAGTGCCAATGAATGTTGTTATGAGGCACTACTTTTCTAATATTCGTCTCCCAAACCGGATCTCCACAGAAGATGAGATCAAAATACTTGAGGCTATGAGGAAAATCGGCAACCCATCGCACAGAATCCCAAGGATCATCGCCTATGCAACAAACCATCAAACACTTGCATTGCTCTTTGATGGCTTGGATTGTGGTGGGGAATAGTAAACTCTCGTTAAACACAAAAAAGACATCTGGCTCGGCAGCACAACACTGCTTTAATAGCTCTGCATTGTATTTATGCAGGCACTTGCTGCGTTCCCAGTTTTGCACGGGTGTGTATTTACGCAGGGGGGTAGCACCAATTAGTTTATTCAGCTTGTAGCGGTTGCTGTTGGTAACAACCTCCACACCCAATTGGGAAAAAGCTCTTTGAAGATATACATTGAAGTTATCTAACCAAGGGATGCGGGGGATAAACAGCTTCATGATTGGGGCGTTTCCCTAAACAAGGACATTATCTGCAGATCACAAAGCTTTCCCTGATAGTTGCAATGATTGCGTAAGGTACCCTCTGTTACAAAGCCTTTTTGAGTATATAGCTTTATAGCTGCATCATTAATCGCAAGCACATAGAGGCTAATCTTTTGCAAATTCAGAGTTTCAAAACCATATTGTACAATTAGGTCAAGTGCTTCTCTGCCAAAGCCTTTACCTTGATTCTGGGCTAAAATTGCTATCCCAAACCAAGCAATCCTATCCACCCAATTGATACTTTGCAGAAAACAGATTCCTGCCAATAGACCATCCGAAACGCTCTCTATGCCAAAATAGGCTCTTGTGTTGCTCTTGTCCATCAGGATAGATTCCAGCCAGGCTGCTTCTAATTCCGGACTCACAGGAAACTGGTGCATGGCGGCAAGGGATTTTATGCTGGCATCGTTGTGCAATTTAACCAATTGAGATAGATCCTCACCTTTAAGTGCTCTAAGTATTACTTTCTTGCCATATAGCATAGATACTCCTAACATATTAAGCAAAATACTGTATGCTCTGTTCTATGTACCGCTTTGCTAAAAGAGCGGAATCGTAGGCGGAGGATTTATCTTCGCCTGATGTCAAAACCCAACCCATACGTTTGGAACTATCAGAGATATAAGGAACTACGTCGCCACACTTGCAATTTAGCTGCCAAGTAATTAGTCCTTCTATGCTATTAAGCTTATCTGTGTCCAAGTTTATTTCTCTTATGGTCTTGTTCTCGGCTAATAACAGATATAGTATAGTTGAGCCTCTGCTATGGCGACGATTTAGCTGAGGTGTTTCCCCAAGAGCAACTTGTATTGCAGCCTTATCCATGCTGATTCCTGTGGAAGCTGCCGTTAAATAAGAAGAGATAAAATCTCCACCCAAACGCGGTCCGATTTCTATAATAACAAAACTATCGTTAGTTAGTTTCAGTTCTGTATGTGCTGCAGAATTGTCAATTCCCAGTGCTTTAACAGCCCGGATTACAATATCAGACAAACTTGTGAACAGTTCGTTATCAATATCTGCTGGCTGCAAATGACCCAATTCCACTGTTCTTGGATAAGGGGTTATAAGCTTCTCTGTTACTTGGACAATTGACGTAACACCTTTAAAGCTAATTGTTTCCACGCTAAACTCATCTCCCTCAATAAAATCTTCAATCAGATAATCATGATTGGGGCAGAAACTTAACGTATCATCCACATAATGCAGGTAACTATCGTAACCATCAATTCTATATACTCCACGGCTCGAAAACGACGAGGTTGGCTTGATAATAACAGGAGGATTAAACATAGAAAACTCCTCTGGAGAGAGCACCTTAGCATTAGTGATCAGAGTTCCTTTTGCACACGGAATCCCTGCTTTTATAAATGCCTCTTTCATAAGGTGTTTGTTAGTAGAACGCTCTATAACTTCAGTTGAATGAAATATTAAGCCAAGTTCTCCTGCCAGTCTTGCCATCAGCTTCAGTGGTTTTTCCATCTGCCCTGTAACAATAGCAGCAACCTGATGATCAATTGCAATCTGCTTGGTTTGCATGAAATCGTTTGGCTCTACCTGATAATAGAAATCGGCTTTACATTTTCCGGGGGGATTTTCTGCTGGATCCACAACAACGGACACTAGTCCAAGCTCTTTGGCAGCTTCTATCAAAGACATTTGATTATGTCCTCCCCCAAAAATTAGCAGCTTTCTTCTCATGGATTATTAGCAGCCAAGATCAGCTTTCACAAAACACTTTTCTAACCGCCTGGCACACCAATTCCACTTCATAATCCTGGAGTCCCGGGTAGAGAGGCAACCTTAGTAAGCGGTTGAA
This sequence comes from Candidatus Cloacimonadota bacterium, assembly GCA_028681035.1. Next base: position 16,624 of record JAQUJJ010000004.1, on the reverse strand, counting down.
GAAGGAAACTGCACCAGGGTAATCTGCATCGGTTCCATAGCTTTTGTACAGAGTGTTTTGGTGTAAAGGGTTATAGTGCACATTAGCATTTACGCCCTCAGCGCGTAGAGCATCCATAATCCAATACTTATGTTCAGGAGGAACAAGAATGCCAAAGATGTGCCAGTTTGGGGTAGCTCCCTCAGTATTCTGGATAAAATCCAAACCATCAATGCCTTGCAACTTATCAAGGTATTTCTCTGCTATAGCCTTACGTTTGCTATTTACCACATCCACTTTGTTTAGTTGGCTTAGCCCCAGTGCCCCCAAAAGGTTAGATTGCACATAAGAATTGCCTATATCCACATATTCATAAAAGCCACGAGTGATGTTTCCGGTGATAAAACTGTGTTTATCTGTCCCTTTCTCGCGCATGATTCTTATTCTGGCAGCGATGGCATCATCATCCGTGGTAATTGCACCGCCTTCACCGGTGGTAATATTCTTGGTACCATGAAAACTGAAGGTGGATACATCCGCCAGGCTACCTGTACGCTTGCCCTTATACTCTGATCCCAGTGATTGAGCGGTATCGTGAACAACAAATAAGCCATGTTTCATAGCAATGCGGTTCACTTCATCCATATCAGCAGGATTTCCGGTGTAGTCCACAGGGGCAATGGCTACAGTTCTGCTGTTTATCAGAGATTCCAGCTTGCTGCAATCAATATTCCCGTTATCTGCATAGACATCACACAGCTTCACTTTAAGGTTGTTATACAAAGCTCCCAATGCCGTGGATGTATAGGTAAAGCATGGAACAATAACCTCTGAACCAGCGGGGAAATTCTTAAATCTAAAAGCCAGTTCAAGGGCGGAGGTTGCCGAATTTAGAAACAAGGCATGCTTCACGCCCACATATTCTGCTAGGGCTGTTTCAAATTTCCGGCACTCTGGTCCATCACCAGATATAAAAGTAGAATCAAAAGCATTCAGGATGGCAGTTCGATCTGCATTATCCAAAAAAGGTTTATGGATTAATATGGTTTCTCTGGTTACAGGTTTGCCACCATTGATAGCAAGGGAAGGGTTATTTGTATCAATCATTTGGGCTCCATTAGGTCTCTTGCTTGCAGTATGGGATTCTTGCACTGCCAATCTATACTAAGTGAAGGATCGTTCCATAGGACGGTGATCTGTTCATTTGCATCAATATAATCACCAGAATATGCCAGTTTATAATGAAAAACTGCATGGCTACTAACTACATAATAACCATTAACGAAACCTGGTGGAATAAGCACCTGGGAATAATCTTCTGCTTTAAGGGTAAAGGCTTCCCATTTCTTGTAAGTTATAGATTCTGGTCTCATATCTACTACAACTTCGTATAATTCACCCCACACGCAGGAAACCAATTTCCATGTTTTGCTGTCGCCATGCAAGCCCCTTAAAACATTGTGTTTAGAAGTGGCGAATTTATCGTGCATGAAGTGAAGTCCTTGGGGTAGAATCTCTTTATAAAACTCTTCGTTGTAGGTTGTATAAATATTCCCCCGCAGGTCTGTGCTAATATCTGGCTTGATTACTATCACTTCCTCAAACATCTTTGATTTTATTACTTGGATATCTTTGTAACTCACCTGGGTCTCCTATTGAATATCTTCCATACTTAAACACGAGCTAAACCCACCCTTTTTTAGATGTTCATTTTTACGGGTGAGCCTCATATCATTGGTCATCATTTCTTGTACTATCATTTCAAGATCATAGCTGCATTCCCAGCCAAGTTTTGCTTTAGCTTTGGAAGCGTCACCAAGCAGCAATTCCACCTCTGTGGGTCTATAGTAATAAGGATCGATAGCAACAATACATTGTCCGGTTTGCAAGTGTTGTAGATTGTCCATCTGGGTTGCTTGTTTAAGCTTTGGTAAGTCCAATCTGTTTATTATCCCTTTTTCGTTTACACCTTCACCGGTGAAGACAATTTCTATCCCTACCTCACTGCAGCACATAAGCACAAAATCTTTCACCGAAGCCATTTTCCCCGTAGCAATCACATAATCATCGGGAGTATCTTGCTGCAACATTAGCCACATTGCCATCACGAAATCTTTAGCATGCCCCCAATCCCGCTTTGCTTCCATGTTCCCAAGGTACAAGGTCTTTTGCAACCCCATGGCGATATTAGCTATGGCACGGGTAATTTTACGGGTTACAAAGGTTTCACCCCTAACTGGTGATTCGTGGTTAAACAGAATTCCATTACTGGCATGCATAGCATAAGCTTCACGGTAATTAACCGTAATCCAATAGGCATAAAGCTTTGCTACCCCATAGGGTGAGCGCGGATAAAAGGGTGTGTTTTCGTTCTGTGGAATGCTTTGAACCTTCCCAAATAGTTCGGAAGTTGATGCTTGGTAAAATCTGGTCTTTTTCTCTAACCCCAATATTCTTATGCCTTCCAGGAGTCTAAGAGTTCCAATGCCATCGGCATTAGCAGTATATTCGGGAGTATCAAAGCTTACTTTTACATGAGATTGAGCAGCCAGATTGTAGATTTCATCTGGTTCTATCTCTTTAATCAGGCGGATGATGTTAGAAGAATCAGTCATATCAACATAGGCATAGTCAAAAGCTTTATTTCCAAAACGCTCTGCCGAAAAAAGATGATCTATGCGAGCAGTGTTAAACATTGAAGCTCTGCGTTTTAACCCAACAACCTTGTATCCCTTGGAGAGCAATAGCTCTGCAAGATACGCTCCATCCTGACCTGTTACACCGGTAATTAGTGCTGTTTTCATACTCATCTCTTTATCTAAAATTTCTCTCACCACGTTTGCACATCCTCGCGCTTATCATCCAAGCCAGATTTGCAACGGTAGTTATGTCTGCTGATTTTTTTTTTGGTAGTTCGTGAATAGAGAGTGTTTACCCTGCCAAAGTTAACATGGTTGGGTTCGTGAAAAAGGTGCAGGGGATAGCATGGGTAACCAAAGTTAAACCCCACTTTGCCCAAGGCAAGCAGTCTTCTACCCAAATCATCATCTTCTCCGCCCCAGCCTTCAAATTTCTCATCGTATCCATTTACCCTTTCGTAATCATCTCTAAGGATCGCCGAAACTCCGCTGCGAAGCTTTGCTCCATGGCCGCCAATATGCAAATAGTGGCACAGAAGATAAGCGAAATAATCTTTTCTATATTGGCTACGCATTTTTGCAATTTGAGGTGGAAGAAGATAGTTTTCAAAATTGCCATTAGCAATTACATTAAGGTCTATTATCTTCGATTGTGCTGCTGATAAGCGAATCGGGTAAGCACTAAGGAAGCGATTTCTGCCTATGCAATCTGCAACAGTCCTAATATACAAGGGGGGGATAATAATATCCTGATCGATAAAAACCAACAAATCACCCGTAGAAACAGAAACTCCATTATTACGGACTCGGGCTGCCCTGAATACAGTATGCTCCTGAGCAACAAGCTTTAAGGGAATAGGAGAAAGCATCTTTATCTCCCTGTAAAACTTCAAGATATCCTCTGTAGAGCCGTCATCACTTAGGATTATTTCATTAGGAGGCAGCTCTTGCTTAAGAACGGCAGCCAAGCACTTTTCCAATAAGTTCAAACGATTATAAACAGGAATAATGAGGCTAATGGTCATTTATCCAACAGCTGGTAGTTTTTAAAAGTTCCCATTTGTCTTCCCCCGTTTAAGTTTCGCTCAAACCAGCTTAACAATCTAACTCTCAGGGTTTCGTGCTTATGAGGTTCACGGTAGGGAGAAGGTTTGCCTGATAATTGTAATTTATCCATCCAGTTCATGTCTTTGATCATTTGTGCCATTACAGCAGGGTGTGATTCACGGAAAATCCCCAGTTTATCCAATGGCCCATAATCAAAGTATTGGGGAGCTTTTTCGTAGTATTCTTCTGCCTTATCTCTTCCCCAATGCACCGAATCTAAGGCTCTGCGTTTATTTTGCATTAAATGGGGCGGGCGAACCCAACCATAATGAAAAATGCGAGCATTAACCAAGGCAACCTTTAGTTTGCGGGTATTGGTTTCTTGGCGAGGGTGGTCGTAAACCTCGAAATAACGGAAGGACTGAGCACTTTGATAAGAATGGATTTTGGGCAGATTGCGCACAATCCGAATCTCGTATGGATACCAGCCATGACCATTATGGTAATGCTGATAATCTCCCCAAAAATGCTTGTAATTGAAGATCAACCCTTCCACTTCAGGATCATTTAACAGCTCTTCACAGCGGGATTTAATAATTGGTAGATCTGCTTCGTGCACCACTTCATCTGCCTGCAAGTAAAATAGCCAATCTCCACTGCATTCCTTCATGGCAATATCGGTTTGCCAACTGTTTATTGCCCCGCGTTTGCAATATTTGGGATCCCAAACAGTGTCAATTATCTTAATTTTGGGATCATTGATGGCAACGATTCTATCTCTGGTATCATCGTCTTCATCACCCTTACCCAAGGCAACCACAAATTCATCACAAAGGGGCAATATGCTTCTTATTGCCTCTACAATGGGATAGTAAAGCTTTATGCCATTGCGCACAAAAGAAAATCCACTAATCTTCATATATCAAATCCCTATAGTAGTTTAGAGCCTATACTTTGGAATAATATGTTAAGAGTTTTCACGTTTAGCCTCTCAATATTGTCCTAAAGCAGTATAATATTCCATCTTTAATCTGTGGTGCATGTGTCAAGCACAAAGCATTTTTAGCTCTGTTTCTGATATAGTTGTTGATACCGTTTGCTGCTTTGTAACAGTTCTTTGTGGCTACCACAATCTACAATTTCGCCTTTTTCCAACACCACTATTTTATCTGCCTTTAGCACCGTGGAAAGCCGATGCGCAATCATAATAACGGTGCGGTTGCGGGTGGCTTCATTGATGGCATCCTGCACCTTTTTTTCGCTATCTGTATCCAGAGCGGAAGTAGCTTCGTCGAAGATAAGGATTGGCGGGTCGGCAACTATGGCGCGAGCGATGCACAGCCTTTGCTTTTGTCCGCCCGATAAATCTGAGCCTTTGCTGCCCAGCACTTCATCGTAGCGGTTGGGCAATTCGTTTATAAACTCTTCTGCATTAGCAATTTTGGCAGCTTTGCTTACTTGGGCGTCAGTTACTTCCTTTTGGCTGCCGTAAGCGATGTTATCTCGTACAGACTTAGTAAACAGGATGGATTCTTGGGTTACCACGCCAAACAAGCTGCGCAAGTCATCCAGCTTGATATCGCGCAGGTCTGTGCCATCTATTTTGATGCTTCCCTGTTTCACGTCATACATCCTGTTTATCAGGTTGGCAATAGTGGTTTTTCCACCCCCGCTTGCACCTACCAAAGCCAGTTTGCTGCCCTTGGGAATAGTAAAACTTAAGCTTTTCAGCACCGGTTTATTGGGCTTATAGTGAAAGCTTACTTGCTCGAAACTGATTTGGGACAAAAAGTCTTTCTTGGATACGGCATCGGGCTTGTCTTTAATTTCAGATACTTGGTTCATAACCAATGCAATGCGGTCTAATGAAACCAATGCTTTCCTTATTTCGGTGTAAACTTGGGTGATTACTTTCAGTGGATGCAGCATGGAGAACAGTGCGAAAAGAAAAGCAGTGAAATCACCCAAACTAAAGCCACTGCCGGGATTCAGTATCATTTTACCGCCAATAATGATTACCACGATGCCGGTTATAGCAGAATTAACTTCTGAAATGGGCGTGTTTAATGCACCATAGTTTTGTGCCTTACTCCACATGTGGAAATGGCGGTTATTTATCTGGCTAAAGTTCTTGTTCTCAATATCCTCATGGCGAAATGCCTGCACGATTTTCATGCTGTTCAGCACTTCTTCCACGGTGGAAAACAGTGTGGAAAGCTGCTCTTGAATGCGGCGGGCATATTTCTTTATCTTTTTGCCTAATAGAGATATCGTTAGCGAGAAAAGCGGTAATACAATGATGCTGTAAAGAAAGAGTTCTGCATTTAGTAAATAAGCAATACGGGCGAAGATGATTATCGTAGCCAGCTCCCGCAGTGCATTAAACACAGAATTGATTAACTGCTCGCTAACGATTTCCACATCATTCACCATGCGCACAATGGCATCACCAACTCGGTTCTGTCCAAAAAACTCCAAGGGCTGGCTTAAATAACGGCTAAACATATAGTTCCGCACATCGCGAATAGTTGCCCCTCTTAAATGAGTAAACAATACTTTTTGCAATAAAAAGAAGACATTTTTGAGGAAGATAGTAACAAAAACAAACACGCATAAAATGTATAGTAAAGATAGGGAATCGGCATGCAGCATAATGTATTGCAGCTTACCCAAGATATCTTGGTATTGCTGTAAACCCGCTATCAAGCTGCCTTCGGAGCGGAAATGTTCCCCAACCGCACTGCTGACTGCGCTTAAAAAACTACTGGCATTGGGATAAAGAATTGCTGCTTTAGTAGGGGTGAAAATGTAATCAAACAACGGAATTACCAGAGTTATACTAACACCGCTAAACAAGGCAAATAACAACATGGACACAAAGCCCGATATCATATAATGCCAATATTTCAGCATCATCCTATAGATTAGGATGATATTCGTCCAGCGGTTTTGAGAACTGCGATGCTTATCCATATTACGAACCCATAAAAAAAAGCCAGCATTTGCTGGCAAGTTAAAAAGTGGCACGCCCTAAGGGACTCGAACCCCAAACCTTCTGATCCGTAGTCAGATGCTCTATCCAATTGAGCTAAGGGCGCACGCTTGAAGTCAGGTTCTGAAAGGGCTTTTTTTTGTCAATCAAAACTTGCCGCTTCCTTGCTTGAATTGCCCTATCATTGCCCACCCATTGCCCACGACAAGGGCATTGAGTGGGCAATGATAGGGCAATTCTTGTAGGTGCGGAGTCTTATTTTTGGAGTGTTTCAAGTTGTTTGGAGTCCTTCAAGTTGTTTGGAGTCCTTCAAGTTGTTTGGAGTCCTTCCTGCCAGACTTATCATTACATGCTTCCTCAGTTATGCTAGACTTTTATGTTTGTACATGCACGATAATTTGATGGCAGGCTGGACTTCAACATTAGCTATGCAAATGGAAGATAGAGCTTTAGATATGATAATCGTGGACTTGACTGAAGCCTTGCCTTCGCTACCGATAATGAAAGTGTGTCTGGGGTTCAAAGAGCCATTCCTATCTTCATATATACCTATAGTTTATTGGCTCTTTGGACTTCAGCGATATCCCCTTGTTATTTGAACTTGACTGAAACCTTGCCTTCGCTACTGGTAATGAAAGTGTGTCCTGAAGTCCAGTGTGCCCTTAAGTTATAGGTGGACATATAATTACCATAGACACAAAGGACTCCAGACACAAATCGCTTTCATGTAAAGTCCAAGGTGCCGCTAAGTTACAGTTATATATGAAGATAGTAGAGGCACCTTGAACTCCAAAACATACAGTTTTCATGTAAAGTCCAGTGTGTCATTAAGTTATAGGTGGACATATAATTAGCATAGGCACAAAGGACTCTAGACACAAATCGACTTCATCGTATGCCTCATGTTAGATTTCATGAGGGCGGTTATTGTCCCAATAAACAAAAAAATGGCTGCCTAAAGATGCGGCTAAAATTTGTGATTGACAGATAGTGGTTGAATAGAAACTTGTGGTATCCAATAGGGTGAATAACAAGTGACTTATTATGAAGGATTAATCATGGGAGGTTTATTAACCCATGAGTGGAAAGCCATTTAAACAAAGGCTCTTCTCATTATAGCTTAGAATTTGACTTTAACATAGCTAGAATTGCAACTACAAGAAACTCGGGTTAAACAAGGAACCAACATGAGTAACTTAAAGGATACAAATGAGTAATAGCAAAGCTAAATCAAATAAAAGGCAAAGCTCTCCTATCTATTTGGACTTTATAGAGAAGGAGAATGTTTCTAACCTCATAATTCCTAGAAAAAGAGGTAGGAAAAGAATTGTGTTTGGTTGGTATGGGGGTAAATTCTCGCATTTGGATTGGTTGCTACCCCTGTTGCCCGAATGTCACCATTATTGTGAACCATTCTCTGGATCTGCTGCTGTTTTACTAAACCGTTATCCTTCTCCTGTTGAGACATTTAACGACATTGACGGTGAACTCGTTAATTTCTTTAAAATTTTTAGAGATCAGAACGAAGAATTTATCAGAGTAATATCCTTAACTCCGTTTTCGAGGGAAGAGTATAATGTTGCTGTAAATGATGTACCACAAGATATTTGCAATGTTGAGAGAGCAAGGCGATTTTACATTCGAGCACGACAAACACGCACCGGATTAGCTCAGACAGCCTCTCTGGGAAGATGGGCAAATTGCAAAGATACAAGCAGAGCAGGAATGTCAGGTGTTGTATCACGATGGTTAGGGGGTATAGAAGCATTATCTGATATTGCTGAACGTCTTCTTAGGGTACAAATAGAAAATCGACCAGCCAATGACATCCTCCGTCTTTATGATAGTAAAGAAACGCTATTCTATTGTGATCCACCCTATTTACACGAGACTCGTGGTGATTCCAATGCCTATGGTTTCGAAATGGACGAAAGAGAACATAGACAATTCGCCGAAGTAGCGAACAACTGCATAGCCAAAGTAGCAGTCTCTGGATATGAACATCCTCTTATGGATGAGTTATTTCAAGCTCCAAAATGGAAAAAGACACTGGGAGTAGAAAAAACTATCCATTCCACAAAAGGGACGAGGCGAGAAGTGTTGTGGACTAACTATGATCCGATAGATCAAGGGAGTATTTTCGATGAGTGATAAGCTAACAGATCCCAAACAAATATTGGAGAAAGCTTATCGCCAAGCATTGTCTAAAAAGGATAAGTCTTTCCTTAAAGGCATTGATGTAAAAGAAAACATAGCCTATGTTTGTCGTTATGAGGGTAATCGTGCTGGTGTAAGATTACTAATCTCTTGCTTGTTGGCTAAAGTTCATAACCCAGTGGTTGACCCTCGCAAGCCATATACTGAGATAAATGAAGCTGATTGCTTTTCTGGAAGAACCTACGATGAAAAGTACATTACTCATTTTGTCAGCCATTATCGGCTTCCAGTTAACCCGACTACTGCATTCTTAACCCCAGCTCTACGGAATATAAATCAAGCACTTACGAAAGATAGAAACTTGGAAGGCAGACCTCGGGAGCTTTATAGCAAAACTCTGCTATTACTAGATGACGTTGCAGAAAATATAGTTTAAGCAAGGTTAATGCTTAATGAAGCAATTCGGCTACTAATACAATTGCGTGATGAAAATCAAGCCAAAATAGAATCTATCTTAGCAGCGATTAGCAGCAACAGAGACAAACTTCCATTATCCTCCGAGGGCATCGTAACGTTAATCAGCCAACATTTAGCATGTAAACATGCAAGCAGACTACCTGTGTTAATTATTGCAGCTGCGTATAAATCTGTTGAAGAGAAGATTGGAGAAAAGGTACTTCCACTAAATTCTCATAACGCTGCAGACTTTCAAACTGCTTCTTTGGGTGACATTGAGATTTGTTTAGTGAATGATGAAGCGATAGTAACCGCTTATGAAATGAAATTAAAAAAGGTTACTACCGATGACATCGATACAGCAATAACCAAGCTATCACGGTCAGAGTATAAGATAGATAACTACTTGTTTATTACGACTGATGAAATATATCCTTCAGTATCCGACTATGCCGCTAGTTTTTATGAGATTTCAGGTGGAACTGAAATAGCTATTCTTGATTGCATTGGTTTCATAAGAAGTTTTTTGCATTTATTCCATAGAAACCGAATGGAGTTTGTAGATTTCTATCAGGATTTAGTATTATCAGAACCTGATTCCGCAGTGAGTCAAGCTTTGAAAGAAGCTTTTCTAGCTCTACGAAGAGTCGCAGAGGCAAACGAATAGCTTGGCAAGTCTTAAAATGCTTTAAATATGCGTATTTGCCGCAAAACTATTTTAAGGGATGCGAAAATAAATCGCAATTCTGTCCCAAAATGTCAGATTTGTCCCCCTTACATTATAGAAGCAAGAAAAGTTCTTTGATGTGTATAGGTGATTGTACCCATGGGTACGGACGTGCTGGAGGGTGGAGAGGTCTTCGGGTCGAGAGGTAGCGTAGGACGCCGTTCCTGCGAAGGTTTAAAAATGATGAAGTAACAAAGCAATGATGATTTGCAGAACATTCCTGCATAATAGTCCTTCGGTGTATTCGGTGTTACCGGTGGTGAATATAGAAAAGAGGTAGTGCGAAATAAAAGGATATATCGGGACAAAACAAGTGCGCTAAATATTTCCCCTTGACTAAAAACCACCTTCCAACTTGCCTTTACCACAGATTACAAAGGAGCTTTAACATGAAATTACACTATTTAGGTCATTCTGCGTTTCGCATTGTTACAAATGACGGGAAACAGATATTGATAGACCCTTTTCTGGATAATAACCCCTTGGCACCCATACGGGCAAAGCAACTATCCGCAGATTACATCATTCTAACGCACGCTCATGGCGATCATCTTGGGGATGCCTTAACGATTGCCAAGATGGGCAGCACGGTGATTATTTGTGTATCGGAATTGGCTTCGATAATCTCCAAACGGGGCTATAAGGTTCATGCCATGCAGATTGGAGGAGCTTTTAACTTCGAGTTTGGGCGGGTAAAGCTTACCATGGCACTGCATGGCTCGGCAACGCCTGATGGTCAATATGCCGGCTTGGCTGCGGGGGTTATACTGGAAGTGGATGGCTTGTGCATCTATCACTGTGGTGACACGGGCTTATTTGGTGATATGAAACTAATTGGTGATATGTTTGCGATAGACTATTTACTTGTCCCCATCGGCGGGAATTATACCATGGATATTGATGATGCGGTGATGGCGGTTACCATGCTACATCCCAAGATTGCTATACCCATGCATTACAACACTTTCCCTGCCATAGAAGTAGATCCGGAAGATTTTGAAAGGAAGGCAGCCAAAGCAGGATTTGATGTCCTGATTATGCAGCCAGGGGATAGCTATTAAGCGGCTTTTAACTTAAGTTAAGAACCTGCGCTCCTAACCACTCTGAACCCGATAAAGGCATTTTTGGTATAGGGCTTGGCAAAATTGCGGTTGGTAACTCGCATCTCACTGGAAGAATGATACCAACTGCCGCCACGGATCACCTTGTCGATGCCCGTTTCCGGTCCCTTGTACAGGTCGCTAACTCGGTAGGAATAGGGTGCATACCAATTCCACACCCATTCAAACATATTACCGCTCATATCGAATAAACCAAGGCTATTGGGGTCTTTTTGTCCGCCGGGGTGAACATTGGCTTCGCTGTTGCTATTATACCAGCCTACTTTATCGGCAACATTACTTCCGCTATAAACATTGAAATCACGTTGTTTAGCAGATTTTGCTGCTGCTTCCCATTCTGCTTCGGTTGGCAAGCGGTAGCCATCGGCTTGATAGTTGCAGACCACTTCTGTGTCGTAATAATCATAGCATGCACGGTAGCCGTCTTTTAGGCTTTTGGCATTGCAGAACTCGATTACATCGTAAAAACTAACGTTATCCACGGGCAGGTTGTTGTCCTTATTTTTGGACGGATTTGTGGGAAAAACCATTAGCCATTCATTCTGGGTTATTTCCTGCGGGCTTATGTAAAATTGAGACAGCTTAATGGTTAACAGGGGGAATTCATCATCATCAGCTTCGGGTGAAATGCTCCCCATTACCAGCGTGTCAGCCGGCACAAGCACCATGCTAAGGGCTTTGTTTTCTTCTGCGGGATTGGCGGTGATTATCTCTACATCAGTGACATCGGCAGGGAGTTTAAATCTCGGCTTGGAGCCAAAGATAAAATACTTGAAAAGGGAGAATACCACGATAGCCAATGATAATCCCAGCAGTATCTTAAAGGTTTTTGATAAGCTCCTATTCTCTGCCTCTATTTGCTTGTCTTTACTGGGTAACGGGGTTGGAGCGAACATGGGGCTTGGTTTGGGAGCAGGTGGTTTTGGTATTTCAGGTTTGGGAGTTGGTGGTGTGATAGGTTTAGACGGTTCAATTGCTTGAACAGGTTCCCGCTCTGGAATGGGAATGTCTAGCTCTTCAATAGACTCTGGCTCTGGTTCGGCGATTGCTGAGACTATCAAAGCTGGTTCTTCGTCTGCAATGCTAAAGACAATTTCCTCTTCCTTTTCCGGCTGAATTTCTACTTCGGGTTCTGGGTTTTCTTCCTCTATAATATTGGGTAAAACGGAACCTTTGGTGTCAATAGCTTCAAGGAGTTCAGCAGCACTTTGGTAACGATAATGAGGATCGAGCTTCAGGCAGTTAAGCAGCGTCACATATAGCCAATCAGGTACTTCGATACCAAGCTTTTCCGGCATAATTACGGCACGGCTGAGGCTTTGCTTTTTCTGTTGTACAGAACCGAGGGTATAATCTATGCGCCAGGGCATCACATTGCAGATACATAAGTAGGCTAAAACGGCTACCGAATAGATGTCCGAAGCAGGAAGAGCAATGCTTGCCTGAAATAGCTCAGGTGCTATGAATAGAATTGGGTGAAAGCCATAGTCCTGCAATTCTCCGTTCATCCATGCTGCCTTATCCTTACCAAAACCAATTACCTTCATATGATTGTCCGGCGTAATTATCAGGTTGTGGGGGTTTAGGTTAAGGTGCGTTATTCCTTGCTTATGAGCATGGGCTAAGGCTTCCAGTAAATCGGTAATCCACACTAAGATAGTATCAAGGCTGGGGTTTGAAGTCATTTGGGTTAAATACTTTGCCAAGGAAACGCCGGGGATGTATTCTCCAATCAGGAAGGCACTGCCGATATCGCTGTAACTTTCGTAACAAGCACGGATATTGGGGTGATTAAGCTGCTTGCATGTTTCCGCTTCTGATATCAGAGCGTTAATAAGCTCCACATCTTTGCTGCGCACGGGATCAGGGGTTTTGATTAATACCTCTTTTCCGCTATCGTGTTTGCTGGCAAGGTACAGGCTAAACCTGCGTGAGCGATGGATGCTTTCTATTACTTGGTAGCTGTTTAAAGAGCTTGGTTCACTCATAACTGTTCTGCACTAAAGATGCGCTTACCATTTTTTATCACCATGCTAAGGTGTGAAGAACCGAAGTGATAGGGTATAAAGTTCAAGCTGGGGATATCCCAAATACACAGGTCTGCTTGTTTGCCTGTTTCCAACGAACCAAGCACAGCTCCTCTTGAGATGGCATGAGCAGCATTGATGGTTGCGGCGTTTAGGGCTGCTGCTGGGCTTAATCCCATTTGCAGACAGGCAAGCGTCATCGTAAAGGGCATAGAATCGCAGTTACAGCTTCCGGGATTATAATCCGTAGCAATGGCAACAGGCAAGCCTCTTTCTATCATCGGCAAGGCTCTGGCATAGCTCTTTGCCCTTAGGGAGAACAAGGTAGCGGGCAACAGCACAGGTATCACTCCTGCGTGGTATAATGCCTCTATTCCTGTGTCGCTGGTTGCACCTAAGTGGTCTGCCGAAACACAGCCAATCTCAGCAGCAAGCTCTGCGCCGCCTATAGGCTCAATCTCATCGGCGTGCATCTTTAGCTTCAAACCGTGGTCTTTTGCACATTGCAATACTCTGCGGGATTCTTCTATGCTGTAAACATGTGCTTCGGTGAAGATATCACAAAACTCAGCAATCCCTTGCTCTGCCACGGCAGGAATCATTTCTTCACACAGTATTTTAAGATAGCGTTCGTGGTCTGTTTTGTACTCTGTGGGGTATTCGTGCGCACCCATAAAAGTGGGGATAATATCTATGGGTAGCTCTTCAGACAGGCGTTTTATAACCCTAAGTTGCTTTAGCTCACTTTTGGTATCCAAGCCATAGCCGCTTTTTGCTTCCAAGGTTGTTGTTCCCTGGCTAATCATTTTCTTTATCCGCTTGGCAGCCAGCTCAAACAACAGCTCTTCGGATGCGTCCCGAGTGCTGGCAATAGTGGAGCGGATGCCTCCACCCGCTTGGGCAATCTCCACATAGCTTTTACCGGCGATGCGCAGGGCAAATTCATCTTCTCTGGTATGCACAAAAACGGGGTGAGTGTGGCAATCTACAAAGCCGGGGAGTACTGTGCCACCCTTGGCATCAATGGTGCTAGTACAGGTAAAGCGGTTTAAGATATCGGTGCTGCTGCCCAGAGCCAAGATAAGCCCATCTTTAATAGCGATGGCAGCATCGTGAATGGGGTTTAAGGTTTCCATTTCCTTGCCGGTTCTTGGTTTATCGCTTCCCACCAAGCTGATTAGATTTCCGATATTCGTGATGATAGTATCTGCCTTCATTGCATTTTCTCCCATTGCTTCTATTCGGCAAGTTCCTTTTTATGCATAATTCGTCAAGGCTTTTTTAGCTGCTTACAAAAAAGCATCCACAAGCTGAAAGCCCATGGATGCTAATGTCGGTTTAATTATGTTTATTCTTCGTCTTCAAAGTTATCCAAATCTATCTCTTCGGCAGAGAAGATTTCGTCGAACTTATCGGCGACGGCATTGTATTCTGCGTCGTCTTCGATGATGCTAAGCTCAAGGTTGTCTTCCACTTCTTCAAAGCGCAGGATATCGTACTCCACGGAATCCATTTCTGCAAGTGCCACGTATTGTTTGCCTTCATGCTCGATGATGTTCAGGACGTTAAAATCCTTCTGAGTACCATCTTCCATGTCCAAGGTTATGGTGTTGGTTTCGCAATCGCAATCGTCTTCGCCACATTCACAATTGTGATCGTGCTGTCCGCCACAGTTGCAATCTTGTTTTTCTTTATCTGTCATAATAATCTCCCATAGTTTTTTCCCACTTTTCCAAGAGGGGGTGATTCTGGCAAGCTAAATCTTTGCAAACAAGAGAGACAAGGCTGCATTATTCCTTCCGGTTATACTGGCGGTGATAGTTACTTTTTGCCTATGAAATTATGAGATCAGTGCAATAAACTACCGATAAAAGGGTATATTAAAGCGATGGTTGCAACTACCGAAAGCAGCATTATGAAATAGAACCCAAAAGAAGGTTTTGCATAGGGACGTTTAAGCTCGAGATTAACCTCATTTATATAGCTCTGCACTTGAAATAGCACATAGGAAGAGATAGCGATTTCCACAATAGTAGCCAACACTCCAGAGGCAATTGAAAGCGTAGTAAAGGGATTAAAAACAAGCACTGCCGGACCCAAGTACCACAACAACGCCAGCTTAACAGCACTCCACTTGGAGCGTTTAACCTTGATTAAATCGGTATTGGTTTCGATTTGTCTAAAGATTTCGTATGCAAAGAGGAAAACGTATCTTATCGCCATAATATATGGAGAGACAAATCTGCCTTTGTAGTGAGTTATCTGGTATCGCCATTGCTTGTAAAACCAGTATATTTGGAAGAAACCAAGCGTAAGGATATTAAGCAGGACGAGTTTTTTAGCGGGTATGTTGTAACACAGGGGGTAGTAATCCTGAAGCTCCACACCTGCGTTTATGAAAGAGGCAAACTGATTGGCTGCTCCTTCATCGAAGATAGGCTCTGCCACAGGTTTATGAATTATATCCATGATATCTGGTACGTCTCGCACTTTCACCCAAACCTTGCCTTTATCCGAGATGATATAGCTATCTAGTTCAAGCCTGTCTTTAAGTACCAAATCGGCAACTTTTTTAGATGAATAGGGTCCATAGTCCTTGCCATCCTGAGTGTAAAACCAATGCGCCATAATCACTCCTTTTTCACATTTTAACCTAAAAAGGCATTATCGAATGCAAAAGTATTCTGTCAAGTAATGTTTGATGATGCCGTTCCCCTATTTTTGGGAAAAGCAGATTATCGATATAATAGGAACACGGATTTAGCGGATTAAACGGATTAACACAGATATTAGAACAAAGGGTAAACACTAAAAT
The DNA here is from genome assembly GCA_028681035.1 of Candidatus Cloacimonadota bacterium. The sequence goes on along the minus strand of JAQUJJ010000004.1, from coordinate 664 downwards.
CGGTGAAAAAGCAAATCAACGGTTAGAATACTACAGATTTGTCTAAAGAAGAATCCGTGTAAATCTGTTAAATCCGTCTCATCTGTTTTCCTGTTTCTTTTTTGAGGGAATGCCTAATGTTTTGTTGCCAAGGAATGTGCTTGCTGCAATCGCACACGCTTCACAGGTGAATCCCACGTAACTCCCAGGTCGCCACGTGGGAATCACGTGGGAATCGCCTGCCCCTGAGGTGGTAGCGTAGCAAGGATGGACTACACCGTCGTTTTTCTCGCTACAGATCGCTGTAGTCCTTAAAGCCTGTGAAGAATCTTACATATGGCAAATTACTGCGGCTTTAACGACTCCAGACAAGCGACTCCAGACAAGCGACTCCAGACAAGCGACCCCAGTTAAAAATATCACTCAAGCTATAACAACCCTCACACCAGGAGTAGCAGGCATCTTGCCTGCGATAAAAAGCGGGACACCTGATGTTTCAGTACAGGCGTCCCACTCTAAGGTGAGTTCTCTCTTTTAACTCTTTGGCTCTTTTACTCTTTGTTTATCAAGCCTTTAGTTTACATATCCTATTTCATCAGCATGGCTTTGCGAACGGACACCTTACCACCGGATTGCAGACGGAAGAAGTATATCCCAGAGCTTACGCCTCTGTTGTTCTTGTCTC
>JAQUJJ010000078.1 GCA_028681035.1 Candidatus Cloacimonadota bacterium | reverse complement strand
GGATTCTGCTGCTATAGCTATGGCTTCCGCCCCCACAGATCATGTAAAGATGCCTTAAGAAGAGTCGATGGACTACTGAAGCGAGGATACAGATATGTGGTGGATGCGGATATTAAGGGATACTTCGATAGTATCCCTCAAGATAAGCTTATGCTATTAGTGGAAGAAAAGATTGCCGATAGCCGTGTTCTGGCTCTGCTGAACCAATATCTTTCTCAGAAAGTGATGGATAGGGCAGCAAGCTGGACACCTGAATCAGGCACACCACAAGGAGCGGTAATCAGCCCTTTACTTGCCAACATCTACCTCAATCCACTGGATTGGCTGATGCTGGGTAAGGGCTACGAAATGACACGTTATGCGGATGACTTTGTGGTGCTGTGCAAGACAGCAGAACAAGCGACCGAAGCACTGGAAACGATACGGACTTGGACGGAAGAAGTAGGACTCGTTTTACACCCAACCAAAACCAAAATCGTCAATGCGGAAGAAGACATCTCCTAAGTTTCTGGGATACAAATTCAAGCAAGGGATGAAATTCCCTTCGGATAAGAGTATCACAAAGCTAAGAGACAACGTCAGAAAGCAAACCAGACGCTGTAATGGGAAAAGTATGGAACAAATAATCGCCAGACTGAAACCCATCCAAAGAGGCTGGTTCGAGTACTTCAAACACGCTCACCGCAATAGCTTTCCCGATCAAGACGGCTGGATTAGACGCAGACTGCGCAGCATCCTAAAGAAAAGGGATAAGCGCAGAGGCATAGCAACCATCCATAATGATAACAGGCGTTACCCCAATCACATCTTTGATAGCTGTGGGTTTTTCTCATTCGTCAAAGCCCACAGGGAATTATGCCAGTCTCTTAAATGAGATACCTGTTTTCTGGAGAGCTGTATGCGGGAGAACCGCTTGCACGGTTCGGAGGGAGGGGAGCCAGCAATGGAAAACTCCCCTACCCCTATCAAACACCCCAGCACCCCAAAACTCACCACCGAGAACACCGAAAGTGCCGATACGAACAACACGCCCACCTCTCGACCCCTCGACCTCTCGACCATTATTAGCACTTCCGCTTGCCTTCTGCTTATATTCCATTATCTTATTCATTAAAACCCATAAGGAGATATAAAATGGCTATGTTAGATGATAAAGTGATGCAAGAAGTAAAGAAAGCCCTAGAAAAAATGAAGAACCCTGTTACCTTGGAACTGTTCAGCCAAGCTTTTGAATGCGGTTATTGCAAAGAAACCCACCAATTATTGGAAGAGGTGAGTGCGGCAAGCCCTTTACTGACCCTAAAAGTACATCAGTTCGAAAGCGATGATGAGGCTGTGAAACTGTATGATATTGATAAGATTCCGGCTATTGCGGTGCTTGGTGAAAAAGATTATGGTATCCGTTTTTATGGTATCCCGTCAGGTTACGAATTCTCTTCTCTGCTGGCTGCCATTCTGATGGTTTCCACGGGGATAACCAAGCTTAGTAGCGAAGCCAAGGCTTTCTTGGACAGCTTGCAGAAACCCGTGCACTTGCAGGTATTTGTGTCACCCACCTGTCCTTATTGCCCTCCCGCTGTGATGCTGGCACATCAATTAGCTTTTTACAGTGACAAGGTGAAAGCAGATATGGTAGAGATTGGTGAGTTCCCCCCTCTCACGCAGAAATATTCTGTGCAAGGCGTACCGCGTACCGTTATCAACGAAAAGTGGTTTGTGGAAGGTGCTGCGCCTGAAGCCCAGTTAATTGCCAAGATTAAAGAGGCTTTGTAAGATGTTGGATTTCAAACTAAACTTAGATGATGCGGTTGATTCAGCTCAATTGTATGACCTGATAATAATTGGCGGAGGTCCCGCAGGTTTAACTGCGGGGCTTTATGCCGCACGCTATAAGCTGAAAACCTTGATGATAGAAAAAGCGGTGGTGTCTGGCGGTCAGTTGATTACCACAGAGTGGGTGGAAAACTACCCCGGTTTCCCAGAACCCATTTTGGGTGAAAAGCTTGCCAAGGATATGGAAGATCAGGCAAAGCTGTTTGGCTTGGAGGTTGTGCGGGAAGATGTACTTTCAGTAAAGCTCTCCGGTGATATTAAAGAAGCCGTAACTGCTAACAACACCTGGAAAGCCAAGACCTTTTTAATCGCTACAGGTTCGTCCCCACGGCATTTAGGCATCCCTGGTGAAGCGGAATTTGCCGGCAAAGGTGTGAGCTATTGCGCCACTTGTGATGGACCCTTTTTCCCAGACAAAGTGGTGGCGGTAGTGGGTGGCGGTAATTCTGCCTTTGAAGAATCCTTGTTCATCGCCAAATACGCCCGTAAACTATACATTATATTAAACAAAGACGGAGTTACAGCCGATCCCATCCTGCAGGAAAGGGTGAGCGCAGAGCCTAAGATAGAGCTGGTGCCCAATACAGTGGTGGAAAAGATTGTCTTTGATAACAGCCCTCGTATATTGCAGATTAGAAACCAGGATACTAGCGAGCAGAGCGAGCTGGAAGCCGATGGAATCTTCATATTTATTGGGAGCATTCCCAATACTGCCCTCTTCGATGGACAACTGGAATTGGAAAATGGCTACATAACAAGCTACCCTAATAACAGCACTTCTGTGGAAGGCGTTTGGGCTGGCGGAGATGTGCAAGCAAAGGCTTTAAGGCAAGTAGCAACAGCAGTTGGCGATGGTGCAAATGCTGCCTTTGCCATTAACAAGTATCTAATGTTTAAGAAGGCATAATGCCAGAATTGCCAGAAGTGCAAACGGTGTTGGATGGCTTTGTAGCTGCTATAAGTGGAAAAGATATAGTTGCGCTGGAGTGTTTCTATCCCGGAACGGTGATAATAGACCCCAGTATTGATGATAATGTATTCCCAGTCAAGATGATAAGTGCGAAGCGGCGCGGGAAGTATATGATTATCAATCTAAGTAACGAGCACAGCTTGGTAATCCACTTGCGGATGACGGGAAAGCTGGTGTTTGCCAGCCAGGCAACAGAACCGCTAAAGCACGAAAGAGCACGCTTTACTCTTGGAAACGGGGAATTTGTACACTTCATAGACCCCCGTACCTTTGGTAAAATAATCCTGTGTGCTACTGATAATCTCCATTTATACTTACCGCAATTGGGGATGGAGCCGTTGGAAAAAGGCTTTAGTCCCTCCGCTCTGAAAGCAGCCATCAAGGGCAAAAAAGCACCTATTAAAACGGTGCTGCTAGACCAGCGGATTATCGCTGGACTGGGCAATATCTACGTGTGTGAGATTCTGTATCGTGCAGGTATATTGCCATCCGTGCCCGCTGGAAAGCTGAAAGCCAAGGACATTGCAAGTATTGTTCAAGAAACCGTAATCGTGCTATCCGAAGCCATTCAGATGGGTGGCACAAGTATATCAGATTTCAGGCGTATAGACGATAAAAGCGGAGAGTTTCAACACTTTTTGAAAGTTTATCAGAAAACAAGCTGCCCCAAGGGACATAAGATAGAGCGTGTTGCCATGGCGGGAAGAGGGACTTTCTACTGCCCTGTTTGCCAAAAGTAAGCCAAAAAACAACTTGACTGCGCACAATATATGCTATATCTTGTCTTGAGGACATGTAAAAAAAGACGAATAAAAACTAAGCTGGAGGAATAATGATCAGCAAAAAACTACAAGATGCGATAAACGCACAGATAAACCGTGAACTATACTCAGAATACCTATATATTAGCATGCAGGCATGGTTTGCCAACCAAAACCTGGATGGTTTTGCCAATTGGATGGACGCTCAGGGCAAGGAAGAACGCTTTCATGCTATGAAGTTCTTTAACTATTTAATCGAACGCGGAGGCAAGGTGGAACTTAAAGCGATAGCTCAGCCCACTGTGGATTTTAAAACTCCTCTAAAAGCCATCCAAGCAGCACTCGCACACGAGCAGTTTGTTACCCAAAGCATAAACGACCTGATGGACATTGCCATTGAAGAAAAAGACCATGCCAGCAGAGGTATGTTGCAGTGGTTTGTGGATGAACAAGTGGAAGAAGAGGCATCTGCCGACAGAATCGTTAATCGTCTTAAAATGATAGGCGACAATGCCCATGCATTGTTTATGGTAGATACCGAATTGGGAAAGAGGGTATTTACCCCTCCTGTCGCACCTGAATAAACAACTAAAAATAGCTGGGGAAGCAATTGCTCATAAAGTTGCTTCCCTCAGCAACATACTAAGAGGTGATTATGGCTCATTGGGATTTAGAAGCAATATATTCACGGATATTTCAGAATGCAGTGGTTGCGATAGGCGTAACTGATTCAACAGGCAAGTACATAAGCGTAAATCCTACGTGGTGCAACTTGCTGGGCTATAGTGCGGAAGAAGCATTATCACTAAATGTCAACGACGTTACTCCCGATGAAGATAAAAGCAGCAGTATTATCAGTTTTTCTTACCTGAAAGAAGAGAAGGGACGTTCGATACGGAAACAAAGGCGTTATCAAAAGAAGGATGGAACTATATTTTGGGCTGACCTCTACGTCTCAGCACTGTTTGGTGACGATGGCGAAGTGCAAGGTCTTTTGGGCGTATTCGTAGATATTGATAAACAGTTTCAAGCAGAACAAGCACAAAAACTAATGCTACACAATATGGAGCAAATGAACCAAGAGCTTAGCAATGCCAATACAGAGCTGCAAAAGCTTGCTCGCCATGATACCTTGACCGGGCTTTACAATCGCCGGGTTTTAGAGGATATCCTTACTCGTGAAAGCATGCGTTCACAGCGGACAAAGCGCGGTTTCGGTATTGCCATTGCAGATATTGACGACTTTAAACATGTAAATGACACATACGGGCATGAATGTGGCGATAAAGTTCTAAAGGAGCTATCACGTATCTTTTTGAAAGGCATTCGTACAACAGATACCATGGGACGCTGGGGAGGCGAAGAATTTCTCTTTATCTTCACAGAAACATCATGCCAGGGAGCATTGATTGTTATCGAGAGAATACGTAAAAAAGTAGAATTGCTTACCTTGAAGTGCAGGGATAACGAGATTAAGACTACCTGTACAGTAGGTCTTAGTTACCACCACGGCGACCTGGGTACCAAAGATATGATTGCCGAAGCCGATAAAGCACTATACGAAGGGAAACGAAGCGGAAAGAACAAGGTTGTCTGCTTTCAGGAAGTGTGCTCCTTGGAAGAATAAAGCTGAATTGCCTAGAGATATAGCAGCGGGGACATATCTGTGTCCCCGCTCTTATATTATTTAAACGTTGTCAGTTAGCCTTCGAACTTTTGTGCTATTGTACGGGATTCGAACAGCTTGGCAATTCTGATATCCACTTGTGTTTGTAATGCTGGAATATCGCTTTTCAACTTAGCAGTATCCACCGTCTCAGAATTGAAGACAGCAGCCTCAACACTTTTTAGGGAAGCCAAGAAATCTGCTGCTTCTGCATTCCAATAGGGAATTTCGGCACTATTGGGATGAATCCAACCAAGTTTATAGAACATCCTCATTAGTTGATTAATAGTAGCTGAGGAAACTGGGTTCTTGCTATGCGTAACATGTCCCAAATCTGCAAGTGAAGTGCCATCTATCTCCATGTAACTTGGCGCAGGGATAAGTAAATCCACCGGCGCATGCTCGTCCACAAAGCTTACTAAGGCTACGCTGAACTTGGCTTTTTCTGCTTTTTGTGGATAGGCACCATAGCCAAGGGCAAACTCCGCAACAGAGCCGGCATGAATGTTTGGGCGCATAGCCATAAACCCTAGATGATTCCGATAATCTGTACTCAGTAAGATGTTGTTATTAGGGGAAACCGCTGGCAATTGCCACAGAGCAAAGGCATCAGCTTCTGATATGCGGTTTTGGTTGTAAATAAAGAGCATGTTAGCGTTTAGCTTAAGGTCGCTTAACTTAGCATATTTGGCATCGGCAAAGTTACAATAAGCACCTTCAGGGTAGTTCACCAGAATTAGCTTCTTGCTTTGTTGTTGTTTCAAACGCAGCAAGGTGGCAAGGGTTTGGTTTAGCTCGCCGATAACCACATACTCACTAAATGCGTCCAATATAGCATAAGGCTCTTCCCGTGGCTGCAAACTAAGATAGCTATCGTTAAAGCAGGCATAATCGGGATTGGCAGATAAGGGTTGTGAATAGTATTCCGCAGCTTTCTTAAGCATCAGCATCTCTTCCAAACTTATGTTCGGGCTAATCTCAAAACGCTTGCTGCTGCATTCTTTCAGCTTTTCTGCCATCAGATTTGTAGCTTCTTGCCAGCTTATATTCTTAAATCCATCTTTAGTTTTCAGCTTGGGACTATCCAGCCTATCTTTAGCATAGAAACTTTGCCAGCCGAAACGTCCCTTGAAACACAGATTCTTCCCATTAAAACCTGGTTCTTCCTGCGGAGTGGTAACTCTGGCTACAATACCTGCCTGAGTTTCGGTCTGAATAACACAGCCAACTCCGCATATCCCGCAATTCTGAATGCTAATCTCTTTGGAGTGGGGATTAAGCTTGTAATGTTCAGTGCGTTCAATCAAAGCACCCACGGGGCAGACATCGATACATTTACCACACGATTGGCAGGTGGTTTCTGTTAAAGATTCGCCAAACTCTGGTCCCACAATGGTCGAGAATCCACGGTAGATGAAGCCTAATACTGCTGGTCCTTGAATATCGGCGCAGGTGCGAATACAGCGTCCGCAATTGATGCACTTGTTGGCATCACGGATAATGAAAGGATGGCTGTAGTCAATTGGGTGCTTATTTATGCCACCTATAAAGTGGGCTGCATTAACTTGATAATCGGTGCAATACTCACGCAAGGAACAGGTTTCATTTACTTGACAGCCACATTCCAGACAGCGGGTTGCCTCGGCGATGGCTGCTTCCTCGCTAAAGCCTAGCTCCACTTCTTTGAAACTACTTGCCGCTTCCTCAATGGGGATTTCAGGCATTACTAAGCGCTTTGCTTTCTCGAAGATAGAGTATTCTTCAGGGCTTACATCGGCAATACTCGTGGCTTTTCGGGAGTTAAAAGGTGCTAATTCCGCACTTATCACACCTGTATCCAGATACTTAGCTATTGCCTCTGCTGCCATTCTGCCATCGGCAATGGCTTCGATAGCGGTGGCTGCTCCTCTGCGGAAATCTCCACCAGCAAACACATTGCCTAGCCCAGAGTACATCGTAGCCTCGTCCACAATAGCAGTCTGCCAACGGGAAAGAGGCAACACCTTGCCTTCTATCATATTTACCTCATCGGCAAAAAGCTGAACTTCGGGAACTTGAGAGATAGCGGCTATAATACTATTGAAGGGAAGCTCGAAGAACTCACCCGTAGGCTCAGGGCGTCTGCGTCCGCTGGCATCGGCATCGCCCAAGCGCATCTTCTCTATCCTTACCTTCTGAAGGCTACCACTTACGCCAATATACTCTACTGGATTGCTAAGATAAAAGAACTCCACGCCTTCATGCTCGGCAGCTTCAATTTCAAAAGCTTCAGCAGGCATTTCCTCTTTGGTGCGGCGATAGATAAGGCTAACCTTGCTGCCCTTGCGCAAAGCGGTGCGGGCGCAGTCTATAGCTGTGTTTCCGCCACCTACTATGGCAACACGTTCGCCAAGCTCGGGTGCGTTGCCCATAGCGTGAGCCTTAAGAAAATCCACACCCAGCAGACAACCTTTCAAGTCACTACCGGAAACAGGCATGGGAACAGCTTTCTGTGCGCCTATGGCAAGATACACGGCGTCATACTCGGCTGCTAAGTCCTGCATAAAGACTTCCTTGCCAAGCTCCACATTATACTCTATCTGCATGCCATTGCTGCACATAAGCGCAATCTCTGCATCCAGCATATCTTTGGGTAAGCGGTATTCCGGAATGCCATAACGCAGCCAGCCACCCGCTGCTGGTGCAGCTTCAAAGACTTGTACGTCATAGCCTTGGTTGGACAAGTAATACCCACAGGTAAGTCCACTGGGTCCCGCCCCTATAATGGCAATCTTCTTACCCTTGGGAGGCAACTTTTCGGGAACATAGTTCCACACATCGCCCAAGTCCTCATCCGCTGCAAAGCGTTTAAGCTGACGGATGGCAATAGGTTCTTCCACAATCTGGCGTCGGCACTCTTTTTCGCAAAAAGCAGGGCATACACGTCCAATGGATAAGGGCAGAGGAAGGGTTTCTTTTATCACTTTCACGGCTTCATGATACTGCCCATTGGCAATAAGGGAAACGTAAGTCTGTATATCCACGTGATCTGGACAGGCAACTGTGCAGGGTGCCACACAATCCGCATAGTGATCTGAAATCAGCAGTTCAAGTGCCATCTTACGGGCTTTGCGGATGCTTTCCGAATCTGTCGTTATGTCCATAAGGGGGCTGATAACAGTGCCGCAGGAGGTAACAAAGCCGCGCCGTCCTGCCACTTCCACAGCGCAGACCCAGCATGAGCCATAGGGGTTTAATTCTTCATCGTGGCACAGGGTTGGTATCTTAATGCCATTACGCTTGGCTAGTTCGAGGATGGTTATTCCGGCTTCTGTTTCTATTTTCTTTCCGTTTAAGGTTACTTCTATCATTTCCATTTTCTCCTATGCCTTGATTACAGCATCGAATTTACATGCTTTCAGGCAGGCACCGCATTTGATGCACTTGCTTTGGTCTATTTCGTGAACCTGCTTCACTGTTCCAGAAATGCAGGAAACGGGGCACTTACGGGCACAAGCGGTGCATCCTATGCACTTATCCGCATCTATGCTATAAGTTAGCAGAGATGTACATACACCTGCCGGGCAGCGTTTATTTACTATATGAGCAAGGTACTCATCTTTGAAATAGCGAAGAGTGGTCAGCACGGGATTGGGGGCTGTTTGTCCCAGCCCGCACAATGAGCCTTTAATAATATTCTCCGCCAAATCGTGAAGAGTATCAATATCCTCCAGTTCGCCTTTGCCTTCCGTAATCCGAGTGAGGATTTCCAGCATGCGTCTCGTACCTATACGGCAGAAAGTACATTTTCCACAGGATTCGTTTTGCGTGAAGTATAGGAAAAAGCGTGCCACATCCACCATGCAGGTGCCGGTGTCCATAACCACCATACCTCCGGAACCCATAATGGCTCCTGTGGCAGTGATGGAATCGTAATCCACTATCGTATCCAGCAGAGAAGCGGGAATACATCCGCCTGAGGGACCACCCATCTGTACGGCTTTGAAGGGCTTTTCGGTTTTCATGCCACCGCCGACCTTATAGATGATATCCCTGATGGGAATACCCATCGGAACTTCGATAAGCCCACCTTTGGCAATCTTCCCCGCCAGCGCAAATACCTTGGTGCCGGGTGATTTCTCTGTACCAAAAGCCTTGTAAGCTTCTGCGCCATTGATGATAATCCACGGGATATTTGCCCAAGTCTCCACATTATTGATATTGGTTGGCTTGCCCCAAAGTCCGCTTTCCGCGGGGAAGGGAGGGCGGATGGTAGGCATGCCGCGTTTGCCTTCGATAGATTGCATCAAAGCCGTTTCCTCTCCGCAAACAAAAGCTCCCGCACCTTCCTTGATGTGCAGCTCGAAGCTGAAGGAAGTGCCCAAAATGTTTTTACCCAGATAGCCCTTTGCCTCTGCTGCTACAATAGCTATCTTGAGGTGTTCAATCGCCATAGGGTATTCGGCACGGCAGTAGATATAGCCTTCATCGGCATCCATAGCATATGCGCCGATAATCATGCCTTCAATCACATTATGCGGGTCTCCTTCCAAAGTGCTACGGTCCATAAAAGCACCGGGATCGCCTTCATCGGCATTGCACACCACGTACTTCTTATCGGAGCTTGCTTTTGCTGCAAAGCCCCATTTCAAACCGGTGGAAAAGCCTGCGCCGCCGCGTCCGCGTAAACCGGATGCCTTTACTATATCTATAATTTCTGCTTTGTCCGTTAGTAAAGCTTTTTTAAGCGCATCATATCCTCCCAAAGCCTCGTAATCTTCCAAACTTTTGGGGTCTATCACGCCACAATTACGCAGCACAATACGCTGTTGGTTCGCCAGCAAATCATCGTGCTCGCCTTCCAGTTTTTCTGCCAGAATCACATTGCTTTGAGGCGGGATTCCGGCTATGTAATCGTCCATTATTTTTATAATACTTGCCGAATCAGCTTTTCCGATGTGTATTTGCCCGAGTGCAGACCCGTTAAACTCCACAATAGGCTCTTCAAAACACATCCCGATACAGGCAGTTTGCATTAGTTTTACAGGCTTTTTAGAGGCTGCGAGATGCTCTTCCAGAGTGCGGTAAACATCCATCGCTCCGGCTGCCACGCCACAGCTTGCCAATCCTACTTTCACCGTAATTTCGCTCATCACTTCCTCCTAAAACCTGAATCTATCCAAAATGTCCGGAATAGCCTCCGGAACAAGCTTGCCAAAGGTCATATCATCAATCATGATTACCGGTGCCAAACTACAACAACCCAAACAGGAGACTTCCACGAGCGTAAACATCATATCGGAAGTAGTGCTCTCGTCCTTAGCTAGCTGCAAAGCATCTACCAAAGCGGCTTTTATCTCATCCGCATCGGAAACATGACAGGCAGTTCCCTTGCAAACGCGCACAATATGCTTGCCTTGAGGTTTCAAACGAAATATAGAATAAAAGGTGGCAACCCCATAAATCTCGGCAGCAGGGATTTGCATCGCTTTCGCAACGTATCTCATACAGTCCCGAGATAGATATCCCAATTCGTTTTGAACTTCTTGTAACATGGGAATTAGAATGCCCTTATTCGCTCTATATTTATCCAAGATACCATCCAGCTTGCTATAATCCTGTTCCATAAAAGTTTCCTTTTGCTCAGATTTTGCGGCATAGCTCACCACACATTGCTGCTTTATGCCACAGATTACGTATTTTACCCCTCGCCGAATTGTCAAACAAAATCTTGCGCTTATGACATTCCTACGCGGGAACGACAAACGGGTGCCTTGCTTGAATTGCCCTATCATTGCCCACTCATTGTCCATGTGGAGGGCAATGGGTGGGCAATGATAGGGCAATTCAAGCAAGGAAGAAAGGCTTAGCTTACAATTACGCTGCTACAAGTTTCAGTAATATGCCTTTCGGCTATTACACGGCGTAATTGTGAGTTAAAAGTATAAATGTAAACTGGAGTCGAATCGGCTTTTGCTGCCCTTACTCTTTGGTAAGATAGCTGCTGATGAGGGAGTACAGATACACAAGCTCATCATCGGGTAACCCAGCACCTATATAAAAGATTCCCTCCCTGCTTTTCACAATTATTCCTTTGGAACGGACGAAACGCTGTAAGCGAGCCATCCAAGCGGGAATGTAGCTGTTTGTATAGTAGCTGTTGGATTGTCCCATGCGATTGGTTTTAATTCCGCTAATGGCACTATCTGTGGTGCCATAATCCAAATTAATGATGTTTTCCCTGCTTATTGTCCTGCTTTGTCTATTACTTTGCAACTCTATGCCAGCATTATTCACGGTTATCACCATACTAAATCCGTGTGAAGAAACAAATCTCTTTAGTATTGTTAGTGCAGGGATTAGAATGAAAAACAGCCCCACAAAACCGATGAACACAAGCTGTACTGCCAAAGGAGTTTGGGTATGGCTGAAAAATGACAGGACATTGCCCATGAAGAACAGAGCAAATATTAGGGGGAAAAACAGACCAAGTAAATTAAGCGGGGAAAATTTGGCGGACGGAATGCTTAAAATTAGCTCATTCTCACTCATCTGGATATCGCACTTTAGTGTTTTTGGTGGGGCTGCATCTTCAATCTCCCGGATGGTGATGCCTATTGTAGCCGCTGCTCCCGGTTTAATGGTTATGGAATTGTCGCTGCTGTTATCCTCCAAAGGCAGGTTAAGGAAATTCATAAGTATTAGTGCCTGGTTGTGGATAATGCCAAAATTCTGGCTATTTAGCATGTCTAGTTCGCTGCCGGTTAAAGATTTTAACACAATGGTATAACTTACGTCAGTTTTGGAATCACCCGCATCGTAATTTATCACTACTCGCTCATAATCCTTTAAGAAATATGCCTGCCCGCGCATGGGCATTAGCAAGCCCCAAGCAATCCAGATACGCCCACTTGTATTATCCAGAGTTATCCACCTTCTGCCAAACACAATCGCTGCGCCCACAGCAGTAAAAATCAAGCCCATCCCCACGAGCAACACCCAAGCCCACCAGGGAATTTCTGCTGCATTGGAAACTGGGATAATCTGCGCTCCAACAAAAAGTATAAAGATGCCAGCAAAGAAAAAGGGAATGCCAAAACAACCTATGCAGCCTCCACCTTTTTTTATCTCCAGCTTGTGGGGAGCGGTTTGATGGAATTGTTCTGCCTGTAGTTTCATGCTTTAACCTGCCTAAATCGTGATGATGGCATAATGTCAGGGATGCTTTTGCGAGTCAAGCATAAATTAGTTATTGCCATTCCTCCATTTTTGGGAAAGCAATTGATAGGGTGAGATATATCTAATAGGAACACGGATTTAGCGGATTAGACAGATTATCACAGATAAAGAGCAATGTGTAATAACTAAAACCGGTGAAAAAGTAAATCAACTGCTAAGTTGTCCATGTTTACCTAAACTAATCCGCTAAAATCCGTTAAACTCGTATCATCCGTGTTCCCATTAATTTTTTGGGTGAATGGCTATAAATCCCTTTTTTCTTGACATCTTGCGAGCAATAAAAAAGGGTGTGCTATAATGGAATTTTTGTGAATATTACAGATTTGACCTGCGTCAGCAGAAGATAAAGAGGTTTTACATGTCCATATTTGACTTTTTTGGCATGATGGCAAACGACATCGCAATTGACCTTGGCACAGCTAACACTCTTGTGTATAAAAAGAATGGCGGCATTGTGATAGACGAACCCTCCGTGGTGGCGGTTTCCACAGATAGCAAAAAGATTATCGCCATTGGCTCACAAGCAAAAGTGATGCTGGGGAAAAACCCCGATGAAGTTCGGGTTATCAAGCCCCTTAAAGATGGTGTGATAGCAGATTTTCAGGTAACTGAACTGATGCTACGTAACCTGATTTTGCGAGCACAGAAGAAACGTTTGTTAGTTCGCCCTAGAGTAATAGTTTGCGTTCCCTCTGGCATAACCGAAGTGGAAAAAAGAGCCGTTCGCGATAGTGCACTGCATGCCGGCTCACGGGAAGTGTATCTGATATCCGAACCTGTAGCAGCAGCTATTGGTGCTGATTTGCCAATCGACGAAGCTTTTGGTAATATGGTGATGGATATCGGTGGCGGCACCAGTGAGATTGCCGTAATCTCCCTTTCCCATATCGTGGTGCACAATTCCATCCGTGTAGGTGGCGATAAGATTGATGTGGATATCATCAGTTACTTGCGTAAGAAAAACAACCTCCACGTAGGCGTGCAAACCGCTGAAAAGATAAAGATTGCCATTGGCAGTGCATATCCCTTGAAACAGGAGCTTACCTTGGATGTACGCGGACGAGATATCGTTTCCGGCTATCCTGTAACCGTGAAGATTACTTCCGAGGAAATCCGTGAAGCTATATCGGAAACTGTTACCACCATGATAGATGCAATCAAACGCCTCTTTGAAAGAACGGCACCAGAGCTTTCTGCGGATATTGCAGAACGAGGGATATTCCTTACAGGTGGCGGTGCTCTGTTGAAAGGCTTGGATGAGAGGATTCGCAAGACTGTAGATTTGCCTGTACATGTTGTTCCAGACCCGCTTGAATGTGTGGTGAAGGGTGCTGGCAAGGTGCTTGATGATCTAGACCGTTACCGTCAGGTGCTGATAAAACGCATTGAAGACTAAATATCCTGCAACTGAAGTATGCTTCGGTTCAAGGTAAGAAATTATGGGAGTTTTGCTAAAAAAGCATTTTGTCCCGGCAATCCTGATTCTGCTTTCACTTTTGATGCTTGTAGGCACAAAAGAGGTGCGCAGCACTAAGGCAGGATGGCTGGGGAACACTCTGTTTTTCCCTTTGCTACGCTCCCTGAAAGCAATTGAAACAACCGCTACCCTAAAACAAGAAGTATTTTCCCTGCGCAAGAAACTAGCAGAAGAGACGCTTAGCAAGTTAGCCTATCAAAACGAATTGAAACAATACAACCAAGCTCTGTCAATCAAGTTTGATACTGGCACTTCGGATTTTGAATTGGCAGAAGTTATCGGCTTTTCTGGGCAGTTTTCGGAGCGTAACTTAGTTGTGGATAAAGGACAAAACGACGGTATTCAATTAGGCTCTGCGGTTGTATCTGCCAATGGTATAGTAGGCAAGATTACTTTAGTTAACAAGGATCACTCCATCATACTGCCATTCTCCAATCCTAAGTTTCAAATCCCAGTGATGGATGCTCGCACAAGTGTTCAGGGTATTCTGGAAGCCGATATCTCCGGCACAATCGCTATGAACTTGGTTAAACTTGGCTCTGAGATTGTGGTGGGAGATACCATCGTTACCTCCAATCTATCCCGCATATACCCCAAATCTTATCCTGTGGGAGTAATTAAACGCATCCACGAATCGCAGAATAACCTGTTTATAAGTGCCGATATTTCGCCATTCACCTTGGTGGAAAACCTGGAACACGTGTATATCTTAAAAAAGGAAGGGAAAAAGTGAGTCACACTAAAAACCTTGAACCAGTAGTTACAATATATGGACAGCGTTTCGAACGCATACCGGTAAAGACCAAAATCCTTAACTCAGAGGATACCATCAGCGACATCATCCGCACTTATGCCCTTCCTCTTCTGCAGGAAGGAGATATTGTTACCATCAGCGAAAGTCCCTTGGCGATTACCCAAGGAAGAGCCGTGCCTGTTTCTGAAATAAAGGTAAGCATCTTGGCAAAGCTTTTAAGCCATTATGTGGCAAAGGTTCCCTATGGCATAGGCTTGGGTGCACCCACCAGTATGCAGTGTGCCATCGAGGAAACTGGCAGATGCCGAATACTGTTCGCCGCCTTTATCGGTGCTATTGGCAAACTATTCGGGCGCAAGGGAGATTTCTACCGTGTTGCCGGCATGCAAGCCGCACTAGTGGATGCAGCCACAACCTCACCTGTTCCACCTTACAACGAAACCGTAATAAAGGGTCCTGCCAACCCGCAGCAAGTAACAGATGACTTGCATGCCGAGTTTGGTTATGGATTTGCTGTGATGGACATCAACGACATTGGCGGAAGCTGGATGATTGGTGGCAGCAAAGGCGTATCCAAGCACTTTATAGAGCTTGTAATGAAAGATAACCCCCAGGGGCAGGGAGATGAACTTACCCCTCTGTGCATCGTGCGAAGGCTTGCTTAAAACATGATATTAAGTATCATATGGACTAGTCTCTTAGGCTTGGCATTTCTATACACCCAGATATTGGTGATGCCTGCTTTTGCGATAGCCAATGTGATACCCAATATCCTCATTCCTTGGCTGATTTACATGGTGTGGAAAAGACCTCGCAACCATGCTCTTATCTTGGTGTTTGTAATCGGAGCTATGTATGATACTTTAAATCCTGCCACCTTCGGTATGTACGCCTTAATCTTCTGCCTTTTGGGAATCTGCATAGATGTCTTCCGTAAGCCCTTTGAAGCAGATAGCACGGTTGCCAAGCTGCTTACCATAGGGATGGCAAATATCGTGTTTATTCTTATCCAATTGCTGGTATTTGGCTTGGCTTATGGCTTTGGCGATTCACTACTAATCCTCTCTTTAATCGGCTTCATATACAATATTGTGCTAAGCTTTATTGTATTCTGGACTATGCAATTACTCAGCAAGGTTCGTCTCAGCATTGCCCATGACTAAAACCCACGCCACACTTGTATATCGCATTACTCTGGCAGTACTGTTCACGTTTCTTCTTGTTTCGCTGTTTAGATTGCAGGTGATTAAAGGCAAAACCTATCAGCGCATTGCCGAAAGTAACTTCGTAAGAATCCGCCGTATTACCGCTACCAGAGGCGAGATATACGACCACAAATATAGACCCATCGTTCGCAATGTCCCTTCTCACAACTTGTACCTCACCAGTGGGAAAATAAGAAACTTCCCTGCCTTGTCATTGTTTTTAGAGCGCAATTTTGGGATATCAGAACCTGTATTACACGACTTAGTACTGAAACAACGCTTTAAAACTTACGAGGAAATCCTGCTGGCAGATAATATCGCCTACGAGAAGATGCTTGTCCTATTTGAACAGATGAACTATTATCCCGAGCTTTCTTTTAGGATTGACTCCACCCGTGAGTACATCTATCCCAACCATTTTACTGGTTACGTGGGCAGGATAAATGAGAAGGAATACGACCTCTACCGTAAAGAGGATTACTCTCTGAACAGCTACATAGGCAAGACTGGTTTGGAGCGGTACTACGAGGTTTTATTGCGAGGCAAGGATGGTAGAGAAATAGTGCAGGTGGATGCTCAAGGCAGAAGCCTGGAACTCTTTGCGGAAAATAGTAATATCGAGCCATTAAACGGTCTTTCGGCGGTGCTTACCATAGATAATGATCTCCAGGAGTTTGTTTCCAACACCTTTCCTGCCAACATGAATGGTGCTGTTGTGGTTAGCGATATCCGCACTGGTGGTATTCTGGCATACGTTAGTAAGCCGGATTATGACCCTAATCTCTTTATGCAGCCTATTAGCCCCGAAACATGGAAATTACTGAACCGTGCAGAGAAACCTTTAATGGACAGGATAATCCACGGCACCTATCCTCCGGGGTCGGTATTCAAGCCTATTACCGCTGGCATTGGGCTGGATAGCGGCATTGTTACTCCCTTTACCAAGCTCGCCTCATGCGTGGGGGGAATGCAGGTAGGCAACCGTTTCTTCCGTTGCTGGAACCACAGCGGGCACGGAAGCTCCAATGTTATTGACGCTCTGCGTGTCTCTTGCGATGTCTATTTTTATGACCTTTCTTTAAAGCTTAATCTAGAGAAAATGCGTGACTATGTGGTGAATTCCCATCTTGCTAGCAAAACTGGAATAGACCTGCCCAACGAAAGACAGGGCTTTTTCCCCACTACAGCGTGGTATAAAAAGACCTTTGGCAGGAGGGAAGGAGTTATCGGGCACAAAGTAAATCTTTCCATAGGGCAGGGTGAGGTGCTAAACACTCCCATACAAATGAATGCCTTTTATGCTG
>JAQUJJ010000250.1 GCA_028681035.1 Candidatus Cloacimonadota bacterium | reverse complement strand
GCTGCCAATGGTATATTTACCACTACCTTCACCATTGTAACCAATGGTGGGACAAAAACAGTGAGCCTGAAAGGCTACGCAAATTATATTGCGGAAAGCTTTGAAGCAGTTTCCTTCCCTCCTGATGGTTGGACATCTCAAGATGTGGATGGCGATACCTATAACTGGATGCAATATGCTACAGCAGGAACAGCCCACACAGGCGCAAACAGTGCTGCAAGTGCATCCTATGTTAATGATACCAAGTCTGCACAACAGAGCCATAGTTCTTCTTCAAGGGGTACTTTAACTCCCAATAACTGGCTTATCACTCCTCGTTTGACTATCTCTACGGGTGATGAACTTAGTTACTGGATTGCTGCTCAGGATCCTCTCTGGCCTGCTGAAAACTATTCGGTGAAGCTATCCACTACGAATAACCAAATTGCTTCATTTACCAATACTCTATTCACTGAAACCCTCACAAGTGGAGATTGGCAAAACCATGTGCTTCCTCTGAATACTTATGCTGGCGAGAGTGTTTATATTGCCTTCCAGCACCATGCTTGCACAGATCAGTTCGTGCTGAAACTGGATGATGTTCTTATGCCTCCGTTTGCAGCACCGCTGGTGTTTGGCAATATCTCTGGTATTGTTTACAAATACGGGACTTTTACTCCGATTGTGGGAGCTACTGTCTCCGTTGCTGGCAGAAGCATTGCAACTGATGCTCTTGGAGCCTATACAATTAGTAATATAGTGTCCGATGTATATCCGCTAACAGCCTCTGCAACAGGATACATTATATATAGTGAGGATGTTACTATTCCAGTAAACAGCACCCTTAACAAAAACATATTCCTCAGTTATGCTGAAGTCTATACAGCAAATACAAGCTTCAACACAGATATCACTTTGGGTGCTTCCACAGCGTTAAACGTGCAGTTAACCAATAACGGTAATGCTACGCTCGAATTCGAAACTGCCAGCGGAATGTGGGGTGGAACAATATTCCCCACCACCGCCTTGAACAAAACATTTGAAGATGATGACATTACTGGTTGGTCTGGTTCAGTGGGTGAAAACTCGGCTATCTACGGAAATACTACTAACTCCTATGGTTATTTAAGTGATAAAACATGGGTGTTTAATTCCAATGGCACCACAGCGGTTCAGTATCTCATCTCTCCCAAGCTGAGAGTGGTAACTGGCGATAATCTTGCCTTCTGGTATAAGCAGTTCAACCCTTCCAGCGAAAGCTTCGAAGTAAGGATATCTACAACCGATACAGGAATAGCATCATTCACTACCACTCTTGCAACTATAGGTCCTCTTGCAAATCAGGATTGGACAAATTATAGTGCATCCTTGGAAACCTATGCCGGTAGTGATATCTATGTGATGTTCTACTATCCCAGAACTGATGGCTATGAATTAGGATATGTCATGATAGATGATATTACCGGGCCTATGATGGTTGCCGCACCAACAGATTGGCTATCCTGCACGCCTGTAGGATTTCCTGATCTGGAAACCCTCGCTCCCAGTGCCAGCCGTATGCTTACTCTAAGCTTAGATGCTACGACCCTGCCAGTGGGTACCTACACTGCTGAGACCTGGATGTTTTCTAACGGTTTAGTAAGCCCTTACAAGCTGTATGTAACCTTAAACGTTACTCAGCCTGTAGCGCCTGATGCTCCTGTTGTTAGCGGTATCGAAACCAACTCCGGTGGCATTACTATCGCTTGGGATGAAGTAGATAATGCAGTCCGCTATCACGTGTCTGGAAGCGATAATCCCTATACTGGATACACTCCCATTGAAACCGTGACCACGGAATACATCGAAATTACCGATGCAGAGATCGCAAGCTTTGGGCTTACTGCCCGGGGCTTCTTTAAAGTAACGGCAGATTCTGAAAGCAGCCGCAGCAACAAAACCGCACTTAACGTTCGCAGTAAAAGTTCATCGCCATTACTACCGAACTTTAAACGTATGCAAAAGACAAGAACACTGAAAGCCCTGCAATAACTTCAAAAATGTCATTAATAGTTCTTTCTGCATAGTTAAGCGGAAAGATAACAACCTCTAATTAACAAAGGCTTGCCTCGCAAAGGGCAAGCCTTTTTCTTTGGAAACGTTTTTCATCTTCTCTTTGCACGTTACTTGAGCCTGAGAATACAGATCGGTTACAGTGGATGGATCTGCAGAAGCAAAGGGTGCTTAAGCTGATTGTCCGATGCTATTTTCTGAAAGACTACTCGAATAATTGGTAACGCTGGCTTCAGTCGGTTGTTCCGCCGACTTTAGTCGGTAAGGATTACCGTAATTGTAGGCTAATCTGTCTAATTTGCGGCTCAAGTTCATTTATGGTGGGTAAGGAGACTTGATCACCAAAAATGTAAAAGAGAAGTCCCAGCGGGACAAAAGGTATTAGCGACGGGTTTTAACCCGGCGACAATGGAGAAAAAGAACATTGCTAGTCCCAGCGGGACGACAGATGTAATCATATATGTTCGTAAGTATTAACGCAAAGAAAAAGCCACCTGTCACCCCGATGGGGTTCATTTATATGACGTATTTATCACGCCGGGTTAAAACCCGTCGCTAATACCGATCATCCCTAAAGGGACTAAAATTGAACAGCCTAAACTAGTTGCCAATCAGCCCACATATACAACCACCCACTCTAATTGAACTTGAGCCTAATTTGCCTCCAAAAACCGGATAAATCCAGTGAACCAACCGGCTGAAGCCAGCGTTACAGTTATGTGCAAACGGTCTTTCTTAGAAGAACTGCCCTATCATTGCCCACCCATTGCCCACATGGAGGGCAATGGGTGGGCAATGATAGGGCAGTTCAAGCAAGGATGGTTTAAGGGGGTTGTTTAGAAAGTCGAGATCAAATTCTGCGTTCTATTTGTTCTCCGCATTTCGTGCATTTCTCTTGATACCATTGTGTTCTGCATCCACAAGCAGGGCAGCTCCAATAGGTTTCCTGCTCTGCCAGCCATGTTTCTATGCCTATTTCTTTGATGCGGTATAGGTTTTTTAGCACTACTTGATGGTGCTCCCACTCTTCATTGTTAAATTTAGTAATCATCTCACAAGGAAATTCGGGACAGAAAGCGCAGGACTCTGTTCCGTGGCTTTTGTTGCAAAGCACAAACTCGCAATTCTGTTGATACTCTGTATCGCAGCCCATGCATGGCTGTTCTTTATCATCTGTTTGCAACTCTTGTGCACTGGGAACGCCAGATTGTTTCTCGTGGGTTACCATACTGCAGCAAGCACCGCAATATAAGCCACAATAAGCATGTAATCTACTCATGGTATCTCCCGATTGATCTCTCTGCCACGCAAGATGCATGGCTGTCCAGTATAGGCGAGACGCCTATAACTCCAGCACCGCAGCACTCCAGCACTCCTGCACGCCAACACCCCAGCACTCCTGCACGCCAACACACCAGTACGCCCGCACCCCAGCACCCCAGCACTCCTGCACTCCAGCACCGCAGCACTCCAACACACCAACACACCAGCACTCCAGCACCCCAGCACGCCAACACACCCGTACGCCCGCACTCCAGCACCTATGAATCCATGCGTGTAATATTGGCTCCCAAAGCGTTTAGTTTATCCTCGATATGGTCATAACCGCGATCGATGTGGTAAATGCGCGATACGGTGGTAGTACCTTTGGCAATCATCCCTGCCAGAACGAGAGCAGCACTGGCGCGTAAATCTGTTGCCATAACTTCTGCTCCACTAAGCTCGTCAACACCCTTTATAGAAGCCACATTGCGATCCATGCGGATATTTGCCTGTAGGCGGTTTAGCTCTGCCACGTGCATGAACCTATCCGGAAAGATTGTATCCTCAATGTAGCTAATCCCTTCTGCAAGTGTCATAAGTACGCTGAATTGTGCTTGCAAATCGGTTGGGAAACCCGGATAAGGTAAGGTAATCAAATTAACCGGCTTAATCTTGTCTGGAGGGGTAATTGTAATGCTGCTCTCCCCCACTTCCAGTAAACATCCGGCTTCCCGCAGCTTGTCTATCAGCGAGCCAAGATGTGCCGGCTCGCAGTTTTCCA
>JAQUJJ010000249.1 GCA_028681035.1 Candidatus Cloacimonadota bacterium | reverse complement strand
ACCTTCACTCTTATGGGCTACAACGATAAGGGTCAGGTCGCGTGGACACGCGACTCCGCATCCAACACCACCTGGTTTGCCTACAACGATTATGGCCAGCGCTATGCAGTTATCCGGGCAGTAAATAATAGTGCCTCGCTGACAACAGCGCAGCTGAAGAATCAAACCTATGTCCTCGGCCTTATGGGCAATGAAAACTTCAGCGTAAGCTATACAGCGTATTCGCCCGAAGGCCAGACTCTCGCGACCTGGGGCAACGCCTATCCTGTCACTTATGAATACGACGATCAGAACCGCATGATCGGCATGGCCACCACCCGCGATGAAAATCTCAGGAGCGTCAACCTCCTGACTGTTTTCCCGCAAGGCAAAACGCTTTCTACATGGCAGCCAGCCGCAAGTGATAAGATCGATATCACAAAATGGGTGTATGACAGCGTAACTGGGCTGTTGACGGATAAAGTGTATGCCGATGGACAAGGTCCCTCCTACGCCTACACATCTGAAGGCAAGCTCTCCCGCCGCACCTGGGCGCGAGGCATAATCACCGACTACGCCTACGATTTCGTAGGAGCACTTACAAACGTGGTTTACAACGATGAAACCCCGGATTTTGCCTACACCTACAACCGCCTCGGCCAGCAGCTCTCGGCGACATCCTCAGTCTCAACCAACCTCTTTGTATACTCGCCCGTAACCCTCGAACTCGACTATGAACTCCAGAACGGCACTAAAATTGACCGCAGTACCGACGGTCTTGGGCGCAACACCGGCTACGCTCTCTATAATCCCGTCGATCCAGTAAATCCGGTTCAGGAAATTACTTATGGGTTTGACTCATACGGTCGTTTCTTCTTTGTGAACTCTGGGTCCTCTGTGGTTACAAATGAATTTGATTATAGTTATTTACCAGGCAGCGACCTCCTCGCTGGCTACACCGCTTCAACCCCTTCAACCGGTTCTACCATTTTAACCGCATCTCGCTCCTACGAACTCAACCGTAACCTGATCACTGCCATCACAAATTCCGTGGGTTCAGTGCCTTCAGTGGTTAGCTCTTTTGACTACACCAACGACACCCTTGGCCGTCGCACAGCCCGCAGCGATTATTACATTAATCGCGGCTCGACTGAAACCAACACCTTCGGGTATAATACATTCTCAGAGGTGACAAACGCGCACATGGGAACCAACACATACAGTTACGCCTACGATCCGATAGGAAATCGGGATCAATGCACAATTGATAATGGACAATTGATAATTACCAATGTGTATACGGCTAATGGATTGAATCAGTACACCAACATTACTGGTGGGATCGCAACCGTGCCAGATCACGATCTCGATGGAAACCTCTTGAGTTTCAACGGTTGGCAATACGTGTGGAACGGAGAAAACCGTCTTGTGCTTGCTTCGAATAACACAGCTTTCGTAACCTACACCTACGATCATCAAGGGCGCATGGTTACCAAGACAATCAACGATATTGTTCATCGCTATCTCTGGGACAACTTCAACATCATCTCCAAGACCATTCATCATTCATCATTCACTATTCATAATTCCTTTGTTTGGGGATTGGATTTGAGCGAAAGTCTCCAAGGAGCTGGCGGTGTAGGCGGTCTGCTGAGCGTGGTTAAGAACCAGGCAGACTTGTCCGCCAAAGCATATTATGCGGCGGCGGATGCCAATGGAAACGTGACGGAGTATATAAGTGCAAACGGAACAGTAGAGGCACATCGTGAATATTCCGCCTTTGGCGAGACACTTGTTTCTACTGGCGCAATGAAAGATGATTTCACCCACTGGTGGAGCACCAAACCCTTTGACCCTGTCACAGGATTCAGTGAATACGAGTACCGTAAATATCTGCCGCCTATTGGACGGTGGTTATCCAGGGATTCGATAGGCATAAGGGGCGGTCTGAACGAAGTTGGTTTCGTTAATAATGATGGGATGAATCTTTGGGATTTACTTGGGCTAGAGAATACTGAGCCCAAAGAGGAGATCGAGTGCCCATGTAAACAGGAGGATATAGATGAAATAGGAAGGACGATGAGTGCAAAGGCTTATGCGCTTACCAAGAAAACGGAGTTAGTAAAGAAACAAATTGATCCAGTTACGAAAGAAATAGAAACATGGACCTTTCATCCTGAGTTTTCGGGCAGGATTTGTTGCAAAGATGGAGAGCCTTATGGTACAGACCCTCATAAAGGTGATGTTTATTGGGTTATAAGTGAAATTGATGGCAAGGGCGGGTGGAAGGCTTCGGCTGGTTTGTATGATGACAATGCACCAAGGTGTAAAGAAGGTGAAACTGAAGTGGGGATTTATCATTCGCACCCAGATGGTGCTGGTTTTAGTCCTTCCGATAAGTTGAATAAGTGCATCTATTTACAAAATTCGGGTAGTTTTTTCTGTTGGCGTTATTTAAATGGGGAGACTTGTTATTGGGATCCACCGAAAAAGGAATGGGTATGCAAACAAAAATAGTATTGTTGTCATGTTTTGTAATGTCTTTCTCTGGTTGTCAAAACACAAAATATTTTGCAACTTTAATCGATAGTCAAAATGAAATCTTGCGATTTTCAATTGTCGATGACAAACGAATAGCTCTTAGCGACTTTATCATTATTGCAGGATATAGAAGTATAACAGCCCAGGTTCTTGAACGAGATTATACAGAGGTAACTTTTAATGTAAGAGCTACCAAATATTCAATTGTTCGGAAGGAAGGGGATGAAAAGCCGACTCCACGGCAAGTCTTACATGAAAGCCATGAATCTGTTTTTATCAATACGTCCGAGTTGATAGATATATTTGAGTCCCATATTCAGCGTGTTCCTGATAACTATGGAAGAGATGAACCCTATTGGCCAAAAAGATTATTTATTTATTACAACACACCAAAAGGTGCGTTTGATGTGCGTTCTTTCACTGTTAAATCAACTATTGCTATTGAAAATATATGGTCTGTAATAAAAGCATATAGTGTTGCTAATCCCGAGTTTCAAATAGAAAGTAGCGATGAGAACTAATGACCGGATTTTCTCGGTACGCAGGAATGACTGGAATAACTTTCCCTGGGGCGAAGCTATTGTAAAAAGTGTGACAGACCCTGATAACGTCAACCATCAGACCACCTATGAGTATTATGATAACAACTCATCAAGCCTCAAATATGGACTGCTGAAGAAACAGGTTTCATCATCAGGAAAATGGACAAAATATGACTATGATAGCAGCAAGCGCAGAAAATCGGTTGTCAGGCCGTTTATGAGCAGTGACTCAACAGAGGGGGATAATGCCCATCGCAAGACCACCTATGATTACGGACAGGATGCGCTGATGGCTTACACCCCTGAAGTAACAACAGATTACCTTCTGGGTGTAGTTATCGGAAAAACTTATCATGTTGTGACCACAAATAATTTTATGAGAACAGAGATCCACGAGCGCGCGGCAACTCAGAACGCTGACTTTGGTGATGCCGGAAATCTGCGCACAACAACAGTCTACTACCCGACCAACAGCGCATCAATATCAGCGGGAAAAATACATTATATCGACAGCCCCGGCGGCCTGCGTACCACCTGGAGCTATGTAGAGGACGCGGCTGGCTATCATGTGGTCGAGACCCAGGGAACCACCGCCAGCCCCGATGGGATTGCCAACAAAACGACCTGTGTTACAAACACATGGGACGCATCCGGCAATAACATACGGAGCGAGACATTTGTTTACACCAAAAGCGGCTCCGAATCCATCGGCTGGACTTCACGGCTCTTTGATGAGCTGGGGCATCTGACCAACGAGGTCAACTCCGCCGGCATGATGACCTCCGCCGACTGGGCCAACAACTGCTGCGGTAAAGAGTCAGACACCGATGCCTCCGGCCTCACCACAGTTTTTACCTACGACGATTTACAACGCATCGACATTCAGGAACGCAACCTCGGAGATGGCACAATTATTACCGACTACGATTACGACCTTGCCGGCCGCCGCATCCGCACAACAGTTCAGGCCGGCGACATTGTTCAAATCTCCTCCAATTGCTACGACTCAGCGG
>JAQUJJ010000077.1 GCA_028681035.1 Candidatus Cloacimonadota bacterium | reverse complement strand
TATGATTTCCGGCAGAGGTTTGGGGCATACCGGCGGAACGCTGGACAAACTGGAATCCATTCCCGGCTTTAATACTTCCTTTAGCATGGAAGATTTCAAGGCAATGGTACAGAAACATGGCTATGCTTTGGTGGGTCAATCCGCAGAGCTTGTTCCGGCGGATAAACGCATCTATGCCTTGCGGGATGTAACCGCTACCGTGGAAAGCCCCGGGCTTATCACCGCCAGTATTATGAGTAAAAAGATAGCCGAGGGTGCAAAGCATCTAGTGATAGACTTAAAAATCGGCAGCGGCGCCTTTATGCCGAACTTGCGCCGTGCCAAGGAATTGGCAGAGCACCTGATGCATACCGGCAACAGCTTTGGACAAAAGGTTAGCGTGGTATTCTCTAACATGAACTCCCCGCTTGGGCATGCAGTGGGTAATGCTCTGGAAATGATTGAAGCGATTGAATACCTGAAAGGCAACTACCTGCCCGATACCTATGAGCTTACTACTGCTCTTACGGCACAAATGCTGATTAGCGCAGGTCTTGCAAAGGACTTTGCCGCTGCCAAAAAGCTTATTGATTCCGCCGTTAGCAGCGGGAAAGCACTGGAAAAGTTCAGAGAGATAATCGCCGTTCAGGGTGGCAATCCTAAGGTTATAGACGATTATTCTGTCTTTGCTCGGGCAGAATTCAAAGTGCCAATTATCGCCAAAGATAGCGGTTATGTGCATAGCATAGATTCCCGCGCCATTGGTTATGCCCTTGTCCGCATAAAAGCAGGACGCATGCAGGTAACTGATGCTCTGGATTATGCCGCAGGAGCTTTATTATACCCCAAGATAGGGGATAAAATAAACAAAGGCGACAAGATTGGTGAAGTGCATGCTGCTTCAAAAATTCAAGCAGAAGAGGTTGCTAAACTCATCTATACCGCTTATCATATAAACGAAATCCCCAAAGATAAAGAAATACTTATCTACGAAATTATAAACTAAGGATTGCAATGGGACCAATAACTGAGCATCAGCTAATGCTTTTCCTCGTCCAGTTTGCATTACTTTTGGGTGCTTGCAAACTTGTGGGGCTTGTTTTTAAGAAGTTCAAACAGCCAACTATTACCGGCGATGTCTTGGTAGGGTTAATATTGGGTCCGGCAATCTTTGGCAGATATGCACCCGAGTTACAATCTGCGATATTCCCTAACGATGCAATTCAGTGGTCTATGTTGGAAACAGTTGCCTGGTTTGGTAACCTATTTTTACTAATGGAAACCGGACTGGAGATAAACTTTTCCAGAATTTGGAAACAGCGAGGTGAAGCTGTGAAGCTTAGCTTTAGCATGTTACTTATTCCCATTATACTTAGTTTCATCCCTTCCTATTTCATTCCTGCCAGATATATGATTGATCCTACGCAGCGCACAATTTTCGCTCTGTTTATAGCTTCTATAATGACCATTAGCGCACTACCGGTAGCCATTCGGGGCATGAAAGACTTGGGTATATTGCAGACTGATGTAGGTTTCCTGATTATTTCCGCCCTTACATTGAATGATATTGTTGGGTGGATGCTGTTTACCGTCATACTGGGTATTTTTGCGCATGGAAGTATTGAGATTAGCTTCGTCCTTAGGCTGATAGTAATGACTTTGACATTCACCTTTATAAGCCTCACCCTGTTTAAAAAACTAGTAGATAAAGCTATTACCCTCATACATATCAAGCTAGGTTCTGCCACAGGTTACAAAACCACCTTTATCGTTATCGTGGGTATGATTATGGGGGCAATAACAATAAAAATAGGCATCCATTCCCTATTTGGCTTTTTTATAGCTGGAATTGTAGTGGGCGAAGCACAACACATCACAGAATTGGATAGACACACCATCCGCCGTATGGTGTACTCTATCTTTGTGCCTATTTTCTTTGCCAAGATAGGCTTGCAGATAGACATTCTGGCAAATCTCGATTACGCTCTGGTAGCAGCAATCACAATCCTGGGCATAGCTTCACGCTACATTGGAGCTTGGGTGGGTGCCAAGCTGGCACGGCAGGAGAAAGCCAACCTTAAAACCATCGCCATTTCCACAACTCCCGGAGGGGAAATGCACATTGTGATAGCTATGTTGGCTTACAGCGGCAATTTGATATCAGAGAAGGTGTTCGTAAGCATCGTGGCAGCTTCTTTGTTATCCACTATTATCTTCGGACCCTGGCTAACCTATACCCTCAGCAAATTACGGAAAGACATGGTGAATTTCCTCTTTACTTTTGAAGATGTTTTCTACGACAGCAGCGCAAGAACCAAGGAGGAATTACTTCGACATTTAATCGGTAATATAGCTCCCAAGCTTGATTTTCAAGAATCACTGCTAAGAACAGAAATCTTTGCACGTGAAGAACAGACCAGCACTGCTGTCGGTCGTGGAGTAGCATTTCCGCATGCCCGTTTGCAGGGCTTAACAAACAGCAAACTTTTCGTGGTGCGAGTAGCACACGGTTTAGATTGGGATAGTCCCGATGGACTCAGCGTGGAACTGGTGTTCTTAACGCTTTACCCTACAGACCAGCCCGAATCGCAACTAAAACTTATGCAGACAATTACAACTGTTATCCGCAACCCCAAAATCCTAGCAAAACTGCTGAGAGGCAATGACACTCAGAAGATTTATCATCTGCTTAAAAGCCAAATTGCCGAAAACAATAACAACCTTGTACAGGATGCGGACAAATATTCTGATTGACAGTTTTCGCCGTTTATAGAAAGTGCCTCTACAAAGTGTTCCGGAATGGCTCAGCGGTAGAGCGGGTGGCTGTTAACCACTAAGTCGGGGGTTCGAATCCCTCTTCCGGAGCCACTTTTTTTGCCCACAATTTAGCTCCTCTTTCCCACAGGCTGCGCTTATCTGTTATTTATTCAGAATAATCGTCTCAGTATCAGAATACTTCTCCACCCTGCACAATAACATTCATGCCTCCACCACCAAAGGCAAAATCCGCTCTTAGATTTATACGTGGAAGAACTGAAACACTGTAACGAATGCCAAATCCAGCACTGTAATGATTTCTCTCCCAGCTAATATCTTTCTCTGCTTGGGCAACCTGACCTGCTTCATAAAAAGCCACGAAACCCATGCGTCTGAAAAACCCCTTTTGCAATAAACCAATATCATCTGTTAAAGGTAATTCTGACGGAAACACCCTTAGCTCTGCTCTCTGGGCAATCAGCACGTTATCCACATAACGTTTGCTGTCATAGGCTCTAAGTTTGTTTCCAAGTTCCGGTAAAAAGCTATAGGGAAGCTTATTCTCGGATCGGGTGAAGCTACTTTGCATAGCTAACACAGCACCAGGCACCGCCGGAAGATAGTGGTTTAGCTCCACCTGTAGCTGTCCGAATTTTTGCTTGCCTGCTTCCTGTTTGGCTGCATGGTACTGCATGTAAGCCACAGTATAGTTCACCCCTTTGCTTGGGTATTGATCATTATCAATTGCTTTATAGCGCATTCCTGCGCCAATCCCATAATAGGTTTGGGTGCCGTTTATACCGTGGAAGTTTTCAGCATAAGGCAGGTTTTCACGGTTGCCCTTCTTTATGTTCTCGTCTATGAAGGCAAGCTTAGCCCCAGCATATAGAGATTTGTATAGCCTAATCTCTCCATCCAGTCCCAGCTTTAACTGTCTTTGGGTTATTTTCTCGTAGTTCAGTTCATTTGTTGTGTTGCCGATGCCATAGTATTTATCAGGCCAGTTTCTACCCCTAATTTCCATGCCAAGCAGATACTTCTCGTTGTTTAGTTTCAGCCGGGGAATGCTGAGGATTTGGAATTGCTTTCTTGCCGTATAAATCAACAAGGAAGTTATCTGTAGCTCAGTGGCAAGGCTGTCTTTCTCTGTTTGCTTCAGATAGTTCAGGAATCCACCTCCCATCAGCCTTGTCTCATGCGAGTAAGCTGCAATGGGAAAACCCGAAATGGAAGCGTCATCAGCATTCAAACACGTGACAAATTGCATTATAATAGCCAGCAGCCATATGCCAAGGTATTTATTAATATTCATTATTATCTCCAGTATGCTCCAAAAGATAAGTGGGAACTGCTTTTATGCAAGACTTATGAGGATATTCAGCTTTTTGGCTTGACATATCCGGCGCATACATTAGTCTGTGAAACGAACGTCACATTGTGAAACTCAGTGTGGCTTTTGAAGGAGACATCATGAAACGTTTAACACTATTAGTGCTCATCTCTTTGATTCTAATCCCCATATTTGGAGAGGATTGGATAACTATTTATAATGACGATTTATCGTTAGTACGTTCCCGTTTTGAGCTTAAATTAGACGGTGGACGCCAAGAATATAACTTCGATGATATAACCAGCCGGATTAAGCCGGCATCGGTTATTGTAACCGGTGGAGGCATCCGTGTAGCCGAACAGAATTACGAGTATGACCTTGCCGGTAAGTATCAGATTATGGCAAAGTATCTGGATCGTGAAGTGATGGCGATTATGAAAGACCAATCCAAGCTGCGCGGTGTTTTAAAGTTCTTCGATGGCAGCAGCACAGGGATAATTGAGAATGGCACAAACCGTCTCTTAGTGGTGGCAGATAGCGAAGTTCAATGGATACAGCTTGCCGAATTACCCGCCAATTTCTACACCAAACCTACCCTGCATTGGAGCCTTATCGCCCCCAAGAAAGGCGTGTATCCTGTGCAGATGACCTATCTTAGCGGTGGTTTTAGTTGGGATGTAACCTACAATACCGTTTGGGACGAGAAGAACCTTCAGCTTAACTCTTGGGTTACGATAAACAATCGCTCCGGAAAGGCTTTTAATGACGTGAACTTAAAACTGATAGCTGGCGATGTAAACCAAGTGCAGGATAGCTATTACAAAAACATGGGAGGCATGGGACGTGCTACGTTAGCAGAATCATCAATCTACGATTCTGCACCCTCTTTTGAAGAAAAAGCCTTCCACGATTTCCACATGTACACCCTCGACCAGAAAGTTAGCTTTGCCAATAACCAAACCAAACAACTGGAACTGTATCCCCCCATGGCAGTTAAAGCACGTTCAGAATACGAATACCCTACCTATAGCAGTGGCGTGAAAAGCATGATTAAGTTCAAAAACACTGTCGAGAATGGCGCAGGTAAGGCATTGCCCAAAGGTACTATTAAAGTTTACAAGCAAGATACGGACGGTAATCTGGAGTTTATCGGTGAAGATAGCATCACTCACACTTCCAGAAACGAAGAAGTGGCGATAAATACTGGTATCGCTTTCGACCTGGTGGCTTCCACCCGTGTCAAAGAACAGAAACAGGTTTCCACCCGCGTGAATGATCGCGTAATCCAGATTACCTTGAAGAATAACTCCGATACGATAAAGACCATCAATGTTATTCACCAACTTGCTACCAGCACCCGAATCATAGATTCTGACCAGAAATACACCACTGATGCAAACGACAAAGTTACCTTTGTTCTGGAAATAGCTCCCAATAAAGAGCTTATCTATTCCTTCAAAGAAAGAAGCGAGTACTAAAACTAAAAAGCGGAGAAACCATGCGAGATAAAATAGTTTCCAACATCGTGGGTATTCAAAGAGAAATGCTGAAACTGATAGGCGAAGTTTCTGCCCTTACTAACAATCCCCTGGCTATTGAGGATGCTATAGACGACGTTTGGCATCCCAAATGCGACGTGTTTCAGACAGATACGGAGTGGATAGTGGTAGCAGAGCTTGCAGGAATGGAAAAAGAAGAGATTAACATTAGCAGTACGCCTGAATATCTGCGCATCAGCGGTATAAGAAGCTTTGCCTCCACAAACTGTCCGCTTAGCTATTATAGCATGGAGATCGAGACCGGACGCTTCGACCGCCGTATCTACTTCCCTGAAATGATTTTGGATAAAGAAAAGCCCAAAGTTAGCTATATAAACGGCATTCTGCGCATTGCCTTCACTCTTAAACCCGTGATAGAGCGGATAATCCCTGTGCAGTAACCCTTTAACGATAATAGAATAAACAAAAAAGGTGGACTTAACATCCACCTTTTTTAAGGCTCTTGCTCCAATCTTTGGTATTGCAGAGGAGTTTCCTGCGTGATTCCCTCGCTTTCACGTGGGAATTACGTGGGAATCACCTGAGGTTTCAGCAAGGAACCCGATTGTGTTCAAGCCCCTCTTAAAGTTTTTCTCACTATAATTGAACTTGGGGGTTTATAATATACCCGTGAGTTGCTCTCACATAGCTAAGCTTCTCACTTAGCGCAGCTTCTCACCTAACGAAGCTTCTCACTTTCGCAGAACTCACCTTTTCAAACACTTCTTTATTCACCCTTATTATGGTTTCCAAATCAGGCTCTAGGATTTGCGGAGCAGTATCCAAAGCATCATAAACCACCCACATCATATCGGTGTAGGCGATGCTGCCTTTTAAAAACAGCATAGACGCAGCTTCCACCGCTGCATTCATCACCGTGGGGAGAATACCCCCGCTTTTAGCAACTTCCAAACCAAGGAAGTAAAGCGGGTAACGCTGCGGTTCAATTTCACGAAAACTAAGCTCGGATAGCTTGCTAAGCTCGGTTTGCACCAAAGAAGAAGCCACGCGCTGCGGATAAGAAAGAGCGTACAGTATCGGCAGCTTCATATCAGGAGTGCTCATTTGAGCCAGCAAAGAGCCGTCGATAAACTCCACCATAGAATGAATCACAGACTGCGGGTGGATGATGGCAGATATCTGTTCGTAGGGCAAGCTAAACAACCAATGCGCTTCCATCACTTCTAACGCCTTATTGAACATCGTAGCGGAATCCAAGGTAACCTTAGCACCCATATTCCAGTTCGGATGTTTTAATGCTTCCTGTGGGCTTATATGGGCGAAATCCGCTAAAGGCAAATCCCGGAACGCACCACCTGATGCAGTGATATGAAGATGCTTAACTTCGCCTATAGGATGCTTGCCTATCGCCTGAAAGATGGCACTGTGCTCGCTATCTACGGGGAGAATAGGTTTGTCCTTAATCAGCTTGGTCAATAAATGCCCCGCCATAACCAGGGACTCTTTATTCGCAAGAGCCAGTTGCTTGCCGCGCTCCATAATGGCAAAGCTAGCGCGTAAGCCCGCAGAGCCAGTAATGGCATTTAGTGCGATGTCGTAATCCTCGCCCTTTAGTAGCTGTAACAGCTCTTCCTCGCCAAAGTAAATGCGCAAAGAGGGGTTTGCTTGCTTTATCTGTGCCTGTAAAGCTGGTTCGGTGATGCCAGTTAGCACGATGCAGGGAATGTGGAAGTTCGTGGCAATGCCAAGAAGTTTGTTATAGTCCTGATGCGCAGACGCAAGGCTAATGCTATATCCCTGCTCTTTTACCACGTCCAGGGTGGAAGTGCCGATAGAGCCGGTAGCTCCCAAAAGGGCAATGTTACGTTTTACCATTTATAGGTGGCAGAGATGCTCTGTGAATATCCTAAGCCATCAGGAGAGTTGTTGCGGAAGGCGTAATTTAGCCCAAAACGCTTGTGGCTAACGGCAATACCAGCAGTAACGGTATCCACATCGTAGCCCGCCAACACACGCAGAGCAGGAATCGGCTGAATAGCTATCCCGCCATGAAAATCCGCACTTATTGCACCCATCTCAAGGTTAGCACTGCGGTCATCACTATACATTTCGCTGCGTACCGCAAGATGCAGAGGGATATGTGCCAAAGGAGCAAAATCATAACCGGCCTCCACATCCAGGCTGGGGCTTACATATTCTGTCTTGCTGCCCTGCCACATGATTGGCGTAGCAAAAAAATCACGCAGGTTCAGCCCTATTTTAGCTTTCTCTGTAAACTGCCACAACAAGCCCAGATCAGCACCGAAAGCATAGCCGCTATTGCTTGCCAAACTGCGATATGCCAGTTTGGGGGCAATGCCATAGAATACCGAGGGATTAAGCTGCCTGGCGATTGCACCATACAGAATAAAGTCCTGGTTAGTAACCGTTTTCCAGACAATGGGGCGGTTATCGTTGCTAAGCGGGAGATTGGGGTCTTCCAGCTTGGTTAGCTTCACGTCATCTATAGCCAAATGATTGATAATAATAGCAGTGGGGCTTTCTGTGGGCAGCACAATGCTAAGCTGGTTTTGGTTAAGCAGTCCTTCAAAGTGTTGTGAGCGCATTAGCTCCGCACCCGCAGCAGGTTTCAGACCCAACAGAGCCGGATTCCACCATGCAGCCGAATAGGAATCTGCATAGGTAAGTCCCGTGCCGCCCATAGCCGTGGAAAGAACTCCGGGGCTAACGGCAAAAATCTCACCCGCATATTTAGTTGCGCTCAGCGGCAGTGCCAAAAGCAGAATAGCCAAGCTTATAGTTATAATTCTCATATATTTCACCTAATGAACAATATACCCCGAAAAGGGGGGATGTAAAATAGAAAATGAGTGGGGGAGAAAAGATGGTGGGCCCAGAGGGAGTCGAACCCCCGACCAACCGGTTATGAGCCGGTAGCTCTACCAAACTGAGCTATAGGCCCCCAATCACTGCTTTCGTATCAAAAGAACTAAAGGCGGGATTTTCGTCAAGAGGAAATACGCAAGTCTTCATTGGCATAAGCAAATAGTTAAGTTAAAATAGCTGAAATAGAGTTAGAGTTGTAGCTTGAAATTAGCATAAGAGCCACTTGTTTAAAGGGAGAATAACAATTTACTTGACCCATATACCTTTGTGGATTGGCTTGCGATTATGTTCAAGTTGGCTATATCTGATGCAGTTAATATTATAGTAAGATAGGATGAAGGATAGAAACTTATGAAGCATATCTATTTGCTTAGCTTTGTAGCTTTAGCGTGTGTCTGCACTGCGCAGACGGTTTATACTGTTGGTGGCTCGAACAAGCTTATCAACGGGACAAGGGTTTATCCCAAGAATCCCTCATTTGAGCTTCAAGACACCCTTGACTATGCTACAAATAAAACTATGTTTTACCGGCTGGAAACACAACCCACGCTTGAAGAAATCGATACACTATATGTGATTAAGACATACAGAGAGCCTCACAAGCTGGCACTAGAGACTGCTGATGGCAAAGTTTGTTGGGAAACAAACAAGTTGCATTGGAGTAGCAGTTTTGAGCAATCCCAATATTATGACGACTACGATGGAAACGAGGGTGAACTACCTAATCCTGATATTGGTTATCCAACAAAAGGGGATGACGGAATCATT
This sequence comes from Candidatus Cloacimonadota bacterium, assembly GCA_028681035.1. Next base: position 8,035 of record JAQUJJ010000077.1, on the reverse strand, counting down.
CTTTACGATAACACAAAACAGAGCTATCTGAAGAAATGTCATGATGGAAGTGAGATAATGTTTCCTCAGATTGTAGGTAAGATGAGTTTTCCGGGAGTACCGTACAACGGAAACCAGTTTATTCCAGGCGGATATCTATTTGTCTCGTACTCAACTTGGCAAGGAGTGCCTGCCTTTTCAGAAGAGGATGATTTGCCTGCACTGTTAAAAAGAAACGGCTACAATCCCGATATCTTTGAATGGGCAATAGTGAACTATGATGGCAGTTTACGTGGTTACGGTTCACTTCCAAAACGTTATCCCATAGAGCAATATTATATTACTCCCAATAGATTGATATTCGACTTAAGGGTACCCGAAGAACGTAAAGAAATAGAAAAGCTGGCAATCTTTGCTCAGGATGGCACTTTGCTAGGTTTGCATGATGATACTATCCGTGGATATTTCCGTTTCCCTATAAAAGCACCGGGATATCTGATACGTCAAGATGATTACCGCCATATTGCCTACGATCTTACAACAGGGAATTGCATAGCCGATATCCACGCCGAATGGGTAGATTTTGTGCTATATAACGACATCCTTTATGCTTTGTGTGCAAGGGGCAGCCAAGCAGTACTGTTTGATTTACACAACAAAACCATGCTTCAGGATTTTTTCCCTGACATCCGATATAGTATTCCAATCACCACCTATCCAGAGCGTCCCACTCCGGAAGCTGTTTATTTATCGCCGGATTTATCGGAGCTTAGTTTGCTCATTGTAGACAAGGATAAACACAGGGAGATTTGGCGATACAAGCGCAAAGACACTTAGATAATTAATTATTGAAGTCTGTTATTGCGATACTGCTATGGAAACCATCTTTCCGGGCACTACGATAATCTTCTTTATGGTTAGCCCTTCCAGACTGCGCTTCACATTCTCCACTTCTAAAGCCATCGCTTTCAGCTCTTCGTGGTCTATATCGGCAGCCACTTCCAGCTTGCCACGTATCTTGCCATTAATCTGCACCACGTAGGTAACGCTATCCCTGCACAGATACTTCTTATCAAACTCTGGCAAGCCACAATCGTGCATTAGCTTAGCAGAACCCAAAACCTGCCACAGCTCTTCGGCAATATGTGGCGCAAAGGGATACAGCATTTTAGGCAAAGCCGCACAGGCAAAGGCATATATCGCCAGTTCAGCTTCATTCAGCTTTTCCGGTGCTTTAATAGCTATGATGGCATTTAGTAGCTCCATCGTAGCTGCAATGGCGGTGTTATACTGCATACGCAGCAGACAATCATCATGCCAGCGTGAAATAGCATAGTTGGTATTATAGCGCAATTCGCTTATCTCGGCAGAGATATCGCCAGCCGCAACAGTTCCCAAACCCTTGCGGATAAGCTCCTGATGCGCATCTATCAATCTCCACACCCGGTTCAGGAAGCGGAAAGAACCCATCACGCCATCGTCGCTCCACTCCACATCCTTTTCAGGAGGCGAGGCAAACATCAAAAACACCCGCAAAGTATCCGCACCAAAGCGGTCTATAATGTACTGAGGGTCAACCGTATTGCCCTTGGATTTGCTCATCTTGGCACCATCTTTGGTCACCATGCCCTGGGTAAGCAAGCGGGCAAAAGGCTCGTCGCTATCCACCCAGCCCATATCCCGCATAAACTTATGCATAAAGCGGGCATACATCAGGTGCATCACGGCATGCTCGATACCGCCGATATACTGATCCACCGGCAGCCAATATTTGGCAAGCTGTGGGTCAAAAGGCTTATCTGTGTTTTTGGGGTCTGCATAACGCGCAAAATACCAGCTTGAATCCACAAAGGTATCCATGGTATCAGTCTCACGCTTGGCATCCTCCCCACACTGTGGGCATTTAACGTTCAGCCAATCCGGGACAGATAGCAAGGGATTGCTGGTGGTTCTGCCAACCTGCACATTATCCGGCAGTTTTACGGGCAAGTCTTTGTCGGGAACCAGCACCACGCCGCACTTGGGACAGTGTATCACCGGAATCGGGTTTCCCCAATAGCGTTGACGTGAAATACCCCAGTCCCTAAGACGATAGGTAAGCGTCTGTTCGCCCCAGTTATTTTCAGCAGTCCAAGCGGTTATAGCAGCTTTGGCAGCTTCGCTTTCCATGCCGTCGAATTGGGCAGAATTAACCATTATCCCTGGCTCTGTATAGGCTTCCTGCATCTCGCTGAGCACGAGGCTCTTATCGGGGTTTTGAATAACTATTTTAATAGGGATGTCATACTTCTTAGCAAAGTCAAAATCTCGCTGATCATGCGCCGGAACTGCCATCACGGCGCCTGTGCCATAATCCATCAGCACATAGTTCGTAATCCAGACCTGCACTCTTGCCCCGTTTAGGGGATTTGTGCAGTATTTGCCGCTAAACACGCCTTCTTTCAACGTATCAGCAGAGCTACGCAGCATCTTATCGGCATTTATCACCTTGTGGCAGAAATCTTGCATAGCTGTATTATCAGGCTGCTCTACCAGCCACTTTTGCACCAAAGGATGCTCCGGTGGCAATGCCATGAAGGTTACTCCAAAGATGGTATCTGGGCGGGTGGTGAAGATAGGAATCTTTGTGCCGCCTTCTTCCAGCACAAAATCTATCTTAGCACCTTCAGATTTGTTTATCCAGTTCTTTTGCATGGTCATCACGCGTTCAGGCCAGTCTATCACTTTAGAAAAGTCCAACAGTTCTTCTGCATAGTCAGTTATCTTAAAATACCATTGTTCCAGCTCTTTCTGCTCCACTGCGCCGTGGCAACGCCAGCAGAGACCATCTTCCACCTGCTCGTTGGCAAGCACAGTCTGGCAATCTTCGCACCAGTTCTGAAAGCTCTTCTTGCGGTACACTAAGCCTTTCTCATACATTCTTTTAAAGATGTACTGCCCCCAGCGGTAATATTCTGGACGGCAGGTGCTTACTTCACGTTCCCAATCCAGCCCAAAGCCCATGCCATCAAACTGCGCCCGCATGGCGGCAATGTTCTCTTCGGTGGTTAGACGTGGATGTGAATTGTGCAAAATGGCATAGTTTTCGGCGGGCATACCAAAGGAATCGTAGCCCATGGGCTGCATCACGCTATAGCCTTCCATCAGCTTCAGGCGGGTAATCGCATCGCCAATCGAGTAGTTAGACGCATGCCCGATATGGAGAACTCCCGAGGGATAGGGGAACATAGACAGTACATAGTACTTGGGTTTGTCGGATTTCTGTGGGGCATTGAAGATGTGCTTTTCGCGCCAAGTCTGCTGCCATTTTCGCTCTATAGTGCCAAAGGGGTATTCCATGTTATTCTCCAGTGATCTGTTTTATTTATAGTCTCTTGCAATGTTTAGGGGGCTAAGGAATTGTCAAGCAAAAGCTAATATTCTGCAGTTTCCTGCTACATTTAGCTCACAATTATGCTGTACGATCCTGATTGGTTTATTACAGAACTAAACGCAGCGTAATTGTGAGCCTAATATGTGCTTATCTGTTCTGCTTAGAAATTCACCTTTACGCCGACCGATGCCGAACGTTTGGTATCCTTCCACCATTTGATATCGCCCTCTTTGTCTTTATATTTCTCGGAGTATTGCCCGATGATGAAGATCTTTCTTTTCTCGTTCCAACTGAACATAACGCTTGCGGACATGGCAGCGTTGGGTACCGCCACCTTTCCCAGGTCTAGGCTTTCCACATTGCTTTTACTGTAGGAGAACTTTACCTTTTCCAGCCTGCCATATTGAGTATCAACGCCGATACCGAACCACAGGGATTTTCCTCTTTCCAACTTGTCTCCGTATAGATTCTGCCAGCCAAGATTAGTCCGAATCTTTTTCCCGATCAGCCCGCTAATATTACACAGTATGCCATAGGAAGCATCCATACTCTGAATACTTTCTTCCTTGGTAGTGATCTTGCCAAGTGTATCGGCAACAGCCCGGTCTCGCTCATAGTTACTATCAAAGAAGCCAGGATAAAACTCTTTTCCATTGATGCGATATTCCAGATTTATCACCATAAACTTGAAATCTCCATATACACCCGGCAGAATAAACCCTGTTCCTCCACCGGTAATATGTGCCATTTCAGCGTAAGTACCAAATATCGCCTGAGGTTTGTTGACGAATTGAAGGCGATAATCCAGACTATAAACCGCCACGGGAGCTTTTTTACCGATATTTAGGGATTGGTATAATGTCGGGTCTGTGCTATCTTTCAATCCTGATTTCTGGTCTCTATCCCCATAAACACCAAAACCAACATCAAAGATATCAACAAAATTGAAAGTGGAATCTGGTATCGGATGAACTCTGGTGGCAAAAGAGATTATCTGAGGCTTTTCAACATTGGAGCTAAATATCTGAAAGCTCGGCTTCAGCGGCCATTTAGGGCTTCCACCAATCGTTAAACCCAAGTTTCTAACCTCAGGGTAGTAATACATATTGGAGTAGTTGTGCATCACAAATCCGTTACCGATTGTATAGTTCGGAAATCCCCCAAAATGGAAGTAAAACGGCTCATTTAACTCGGCATAGCGAAGATAATATATCTTTCCTGGAATGTCATCCAGTTTATCCCAGTCTGTTTTTCTTATATGGTAATCCTCATCGAACAGAAAATCCAAATCCAAACCAATACCAAACTTCTTATATTTGTATTCCTGAATGAATCTTGCCCGGTAATAATCAGTGGAATCAACTGCAACTTTGCCAATCATTCCAGATGCACTGTAGCGTGTGCGCGTTTTTAAGGCAAATGGCATTTCCTGGGCGGCAAGCCATAGGGGTACAATTGCTAACAAAACAACCAATAATCTTTTAAACATCTTTCCTCTCTCCTGTCTAACACTTAATGACAGAGTTTAACTCTACCGCTCCTCTTGTCAAGAAGAAATGTGAATTGGCATTCCCCCGTTTTTTTACTTTAGTATAAACTCTCACCCAAAGTTGCAAGCCCGTCTCACTTGGACAAGTGGGGATAACGCTTTATGAGGTGCGGAGATATGGCGGACTATGTTTGGACTTGGACATAGCCTGTTTTAGACGTATTTGGACGTCTTTGTATCATCGATTATTGCAAATAGCGCTTATTTTGGACTGGAGTTGGACATCCGAGGGGTTGGCCGAAATCAGTCGAGTTTAAAAAGCCGCAACTGAAGTGACAAAATCCCTATCAGGAATATTTCCAGACCCTGATCCGGGTCTATAATCTGGACGCTGTAGTCCATATTAAATGGCTGTAAAATAATACGACTATTAGCCGGATCGAGCACCACTTTCTTGAGTGTGACTCCGTCGGAAGCCCGGACTGCGCACACTCTGCCATTGGCAAATTCCCAGTCGATGCTCTGCTTGATGATCACAACGTCCTCATGCAGGATATTGGGTTCCATGCTACGGCCGTTAACCTTGAAAGCTATGTATTGACTATCACTTCCGGGTGCCAGCGTCCTGGGTATCTCTATCGTCTCGCCTAAATCCCGGCAGTCTACGATGTCCTCTCTGGGTCCGGCGGAAATTTCGCCAGAAATCGGCAGTGTAATTGTGCGAGTGTAATCGATTGTAGGGGATTGGATTAGCCCAGTCTTACTGTCGACCACCTTCATCCGCTGTTCCAGTTTCTCCTTCATCCAGCCATCGAAATCCTGAGTAATTTGCGTAGTACCCTCCCCGGTCAACAACCAATTTATGTTCACTCTGGCTTTACATAAATCGAGTAAAAGTTGGGCTTCGGGAAGCCGATCTCCGGACTTGTAACGGGCCAATGAGGCATTAGAAATGCCAAATTTTATAGCAAATTCAAAGTTCTTCAAGCGCATTATTTTTAATAGTTTTCCGAGTCTCTCGCCGATCTCTTTGTCAGGCATAATTCCTCCATAGGGCTATTTTTTCGTTGACATTCTCCATACGGTATCTAACCTTGTCCTGGAACAATGATAATGAGCCGTATAGTTGTGTCAATGATAATTTTCGAGAGGGTGAATCTCAATGGCATTCGTGCCGTCGAGTTTGGGCACCCTCGAAAAAAGTGTCGGAAAGATCCGCCAGACAGCAGAAAGGACTTCCCAAGATATTGGATGCAAGGTAGTTAGCACCCTGTTAAAACTAACCAGAGAGGTGAAAATGACCATGAAACAGTGCAAAAAGTCGGGCTGCGAAGCCTGCCAAACGCAGAATGTCCAAGTCCAACCATATCCACTCGGACTTGGACAAAGCAGCTTTAAGCGCACACTGCGTATAGCATCTGGGCACAATATCCATTCTTTGTGCGAAATTGTGTCCAAGTGCTACGAAAAATGTCCAAGTCCGTGTCCAAGTCCAGGCGAATGTCCAAGTCCATGTCCAAGTCCGGCACTCTCAATTTGTCCAAGTCCAATTTCAAGAAATCGGATATCATGGGAAGGATATGAAATGGAGAGAGATTTTACAATGATCTGGCTACCCCTATCGAGGGTGGCCGAGCTGACAGGCAAATCAGTAAAGACGATCCGCAGACTGGTAAAAGAAGGAAACCTGCCTGCGGTCAACAGATTGGTACCCAGTGGGAAGAGCCATACCACCAAGACTTTTGTCCTGGCGGTAGGCGAGCTTCTTGATCTGGAGATAGCAGACTGCAAGAGCAAGAACCAGCAGGGTGTCTGCCTGGATCGGGAGCTGATGAACATGGGCTCTGATAAAAGGGACTGCCGGTTCATCACATCATATATAAAAGTAGGAAACAAGGAGGAGTGATGGAAACACTGGAAGAGATCATCGGCCAGTATAACAGAGAAGAGTATGACGCAGACTGCCGAAGGATAGCAGAGCTGATCAAGTCCGGAGTCCCGATCAAGTTCACAAAACTTGGGACCGGATCAGATAAAACTATCCGTACGGAGATAAAAGCCAAGATCGTGAGTAGAATCAAACCTGCCACGACTCAGCAACCACCTCCAGTTGAATCCGACCCGGAGACAAGCTCCCCTTTATATAAGGAAGAGGAATCGCATGCCATCGAGCCTGTAACGATCAATAATCAGATCGATGCCGCTACTTTGAATCTGGAGCCGGAAAGCAAAGAACTACTCAGTTGCATGGTCGAGGCTCAACTCCACTCCCAGTTCTGCGAGACAGTACTGAGCCGACTAGCAGAGACCGAAGCCAAGTTAGAAGAGTGGAAGCTGATCGCCAAGGAATACAATGAAGGGCTCTTGGTGCCTGAGTTGAAAGCTATCAAGGGAATCCGCCAGGAACGCACTTTGAGGTTATGGGTGGAGAAGTACACCGAAAGCAACCGGGATATGTTCTCCTTGATCCACAAGAGTAAGAACCAACTCCGCGGTCGCAAGGTTAGCTATCTGGAACAGCACTTCCTGATGAAACTGCTGCTCTCACCCCAGAAGATCAAGATCGGGTCCGCCATCGCCACGCTTAAGAGTTATTCCAGGCTGGGCTCATTAGAGTCTCCAAGTTCAAAACCTACCTTGAGACGCTGGTGTGAAGACTATATGCGTAACAATCCAGCCATCTGGACACAGGCTCGCAAGGGCAGCAAGGCAGTGGCTGAAGAGATCGTTAAAACCATCAAACGAGACAATGAACTACTGAAAGTCGGTCAGGTCTGGGTAGCTGATGGACATACCCTGGCCTTCGATATCATCAATCCCAAGACGGGAAAGCCCCAACGCATGACTATGATCATGGTGCTGGACTGGGCATCAAGGTATCCGGTAGGAGCCACGCTCGCCTTCACCGAAGACAGCCAGCATATCCAGATCGCCTTCAGAAACGCCTTCCTCAACTGGGGAGGAGTACCCAAGTATGTCTATCTCGATAATGGCAAGGCCTTCCGAAGCAAGCTATTCAATGAGAAATGGCAGGATCATGATCTCTCCAGTGACCTGGCAGGCATCTTCCCCAGGCTAGGCATCGAAGTGGCCTTCGCCGAAAGCTACAATGCCAAAGCCAAGATCATCGAGAGATTCTTCAAGACCTTCCAGGAGCAGTTCGAGCGCTTCATCAGCAGCTTCAGGGGAGCATC